>CAYTAM010000062.1:0-7743 GCA_964435685.1 uncultured Methylophaga sp.
CACTACTCATAAACTGTGCTTAGGTTTTTAGAGGTGCTCTTAATGGTTTGCTAACGCCTCAAGAAGCTACCAAAAATATAAATAATTCAGTCCTATACCTATACCCGTGATACTTTAAGTTGCGATTTTTCAGGGCAAATACAGGAAGTCAGATTGAACGAACTCCCGCAGGGCAAGTACTATTTAGTCATACCTTAACGCTCTTATCATTTTAATTAAATTGGTAGTAGAGCTATCATGCACGCCAATTTGGGCATCATCTTCTAACAGATCAGGTAAGATCACTTTAGTAAGTTGCTTGCCCAACTCTACCCCCCATTGATCAAATGAATTAATATTCCAAACCACGCCTTGTACAAATACTTTATGTTCATACAAAGCCACTAATTTTCCTAGCATTTCTGGTGTTAGTTTGGGGAAAATTAAGGTGTTGCTTGGTCGGTTACCTGGGAATACTTTATGGGGTAGCAATGCTTCTAGCTCCTCACCATCGAAGCCTTCCTTGACCAATTCAGTACGTACTTCTTCAGCATTTTTACCTTTCATCAAGGCTTCTGATTGTGCCAAGCCATTGGCTAATAAGATTGATTGGTGGTCACTTTCTGGATAGTGACTATTGACTGGCAATACAAAATCAACAGGAATTAATTGTGTGCCTTGATGAATCAGTTGGAAATACGCATGCTGACCATTAGTACCAGGCGTACCCCAGATAACAGGGCCGGTTTTATAGCTGATACGTTGACCTTCACGGTTGGTCACTTTACCATTGCTCTCCATATCTAACTGCTGCATATGGTTTGGAAAACGCGCTAACGAGTGATCATAAGGGACAATGGCATGTGTTTGTGAGCCAAAGAAATTAATATACCATATACCTAACATACCCATAATTACGGGCATATTTTGCTCTAAAGGCTGCTGACGAAAATGATTATCCATAGCATGACCGCCATCAAGTAAGCGTTCAAAGTTTGCCATTCCTGTGTAAAGTGCTATAGGTAAACCAATTGCACTCCATAATGAATAACGTCCACCAACCCAATCCCAAATCTCAAACATATTATCAGTATCAATGCCAAATTTCGCTACCGCTTGAACATTGGTTGAAACTGCCACAAAATGTTTGGCTACATCTTGCTGCGAACCTGATTTTAAGAACCAAGATCGTGCGGACGCTGCATTAGTGAGTGTTTCTTGTGTAGTGAAGGTTTTTGATGCCACTACAAACAAGGTTGTTTCTGGGTTTAAGTTTTCCAGTGTGGTACTCAAATCTGTGCCATCAACATTAGAGACAAAATGGACACCCATACCTTCAACAGCATAAGGTTCCAGTGCATCACAAATCATTGCAGGACCAAGATCGGAGCCGCCAATACCCACATTTACGATGTCGGTAATCTTGTTGCCACTAAACCCTAACCATTCACCACTATGAACCTCGTCACAGAACTTTTTCATTTGTGCTAACACGGTATTAACCGCTGGCATTACATCTTTGCCATTCACCAAAATAGGTGTATTGCTACGGTTTCTCAACGCAATATGCAATACTGCACGATTCTCAGTATTATTAATGGCTTCACCGCTGCACATGCGCTCGATCCAGTTTTCCATATCAACTGATTTGGCTAATTGGGTCAGTTTTTCCATCGTTTTTCTGGTAACACGATTTTTTGAATAATCTAAACTAAGACCATCACACTGTACTGTGAAGCGTTTAAACCGCCCCGAATCCAGCGCGAATTCTTCACGCATTGATGTATATTTAAGATCGGAATAGTGGCGCAGTAGCGATTGCCATTCAGGTATATTAATCGGTTTCATAAAAGGTTCTTCTATTGTTTCAAGTAATTAGCCAAAGCATCCCAAGCGATCATCTCTTGCTCACCGGTTGCCATTGTTTTTACACCAACAACATGTTGGTTTATTTCATCATCGCCAAGGATCAATGTCCAACGTGCGCCACTACGGTCAGCACGCTTAAACTGGTTTTTAAAACTACCACCACCGCAGTGGGTAATCAACTTCAAGTTTGGAATTTCATTACGTAACTGCTCGGCTAATAGTAGTGACCGCTTCGCAGCTTTTTCACCAACGGCAACCATATAGGCATCGGGGCTAGTTATTTCAGGTAGTGCATTCATTTTTTCAAGCAGTGCTATCAGCCGTTCTAAACCTAAGGCAAAACCAATAGCTGTGAATGCACGCCCGCCTAATTGCGCAACCAGACCATCATATCGACCACCTGCACATACAGTGCCTTGTGAACCTAAATGCTCCGTTATCCACTCAAACACCGTTTTGCTGTAATAATCTAGCCCCCGCACTAATCGTGGATTAATTTCATAAGCAAGCCCAGCATCATCTAAGGTTTTACACAGTGATTCAAAATCTTGTTTCGATTCATCATCCAAATAATCTAACAGTTTAGGAGCCGTATCATTTAAAGCCTGCATAGCAGGGTTTTTGCTATCTAATATACGTAAAGGATTACTATGAAGGCGCCGCTGGCTATCTTCATCCAGCTCATTTTGATGTCCTTCAAAATAGCTAATTAATATATCTCGGTAAGCTAAACGCGCCTCGGTGGAGCCTAATGAGTTTATTTGTAATGTTAAGCCCGTCAAACCCAATTGCTTCCACAAACGAGTCGTCATCAATATCATTTCAGCATCAATATCAGGTCCACTAAAACCATAAGCTTCAACACCTAACTGATGAAATTGCCGATAACGCCCTTTTTGAGGGCGTTCATGGCGAAACATTGGCCCCATATACCATAAACGCTGTGTTTGATTAAGCATGCCATTTTGCATTGCAGCACGCAAACACCCTGCCGTACCTTCAGGACGCAAGGCTAGATTATCACCATTACGATCATCAAATGCATACATCTCTTTTTCGACGATATCGGTGACTTCACCTATTGATCGACAAAATAATTCTGTTTTTTCAACAATAGGAAAGCGGATCTCTTGATAGCCATAACCAGAAAGTACCTCTTTTAATGTTTTTTCTACTACCTGCCAATAAGGTGTTACATCTGGAAGAATGTCATTCATTCCCCGAACTGATCGAATGATCTCTGCCACGATTAACTAATTTCCTTTATGGGTATTATCTTTGCTGGGTGCGTTACTTGTTGTTGACGAGCAATTCGAGCGCGGATCTCACGTTCTAATTCATCAACCATGGTCTCATTAACCACTTTATGGCTCGGCTTACCATCAACATACAATAAATTGTTGGGATCACCCCCTGCCAAACCAATACCTGCTTCTTTTGCCTCACCTGGACCATTTACTACACAGCCTATTACCGCCACATCCATCGGTTCTAAAATATCTTCAAGCCGTGTTTCCAGCTCATTGACCGTTGAAATAACATCAAACTGTTGACGCGAACAGGAGGGACAGGCAATTAAATTAATGCCTTTATTACGTATTCTTAGGCTTCTCAAAATATCAAATCCCACACGAATTTCTTCAATAGGATCGGCAGCTAATGATACCCTAATGGTATCACCAATACCCTGTGATAATAGTATGCCTAAACCGATTGCAGATTTTACTGATCCTGAACGTAAACCGCCCGCCTCGGTGATCCCTAAATGCAGGGGTTGTTCAATTTGTGTAGCCAATTGCTGGTAGGCATGTACGGTCATAAATACATCTGATGCTTTCAGGCTAACCTTAAAATCAGGGAAATTCAAGCGATCCAAATGATCAATATGGCGCATGGCTGATTCAACCAGCGCTTCAGATGTAGGCTCACCATATTTTTGTTGTAAATCTTTTTCTAATGAACCGGCATTAACACCAATACGAATCGGTATACCATGATCACGAGCACTTTCGACAACCGCTCTCACCCGATCTTCACGACCAATATTTCCGGGGTTAATGCGCAGACAATCAACCCCTAATTCAGCAACACGTAAGGCTATTCTATGATCAAAATGAATATCCGCAACTAAAGGAATGGTAACGCGCTTCTTGATTTTCCCAAAGGCTTCAGCGGCATCCATACTAGGTACTGAAACACGCACAATATCAGCACCCACATCCTGCAACGCTGTTATTTGTGCAACCGTTGCATCCACATCACAGGTTTCGGTGTTTGTCATGCTTTGCACTGCAATCGGTGCATCACCGCCCACAGCGACATCACCCACCATGATCTGGCGCGACTTTCTTCTTGTAATTGGAGATGCACTCATTCAGTAGCCTCTCCCACCGAGAAACGTGCTATATTTGCTTGTGTATAAGATGCAATATCAAATTCAGTATTGTTATAATGCACTTCCACTGCAGCCGCATTACCCAATAAAACTTGCAAAGGCCATACCCCAGTTAACTCAACTGTCTCGCCCGCTTGCACTATATTATGAAGTAATTTTCGATTATTATGGTCGCTTACTTCAACCCAGCAATCTTCCGAAAACTGCATAACTAGCATTTTAGCTTCAGCTATCATATCTTGTTCGTCGATAATAGCAATATTATCCTCATTATTCACACTCTCCTGCTGCTCTAGCTGAACCGATTCGATCTCTTCTGTGAACACAGCTTCATCTACTATCTCATCAACCGCAAGTTCAGTAGGCTCCTCCACTTCTTCTACAGCTTGTATTGTTATTACCTCCTCAATAATCTCTACTGTGTTAATTTGTGGTCGCTCGACTGTAGGCAAAGGTTCAACAACACTATCACTAAAAGTTAGTTCATTGTCAAAGCTGGCTGAAGGCGAGTCAGTGCTAAATTTGGACTGCTGTGGTTGATTTTGCTTTTCAAGCCAATATTGATAAGAAAACCAAGTAGCAGAAGATAGTATAATAAGTAGCAAAACAACTTTAAACCATCCTGTTGCAGAGCTATCTTGATTATTATTTTCAGAGCGCCTAAAACCATCAATTGAGGGTTCTTCAGCGGTATATTCTAAATTAAATAATGCCAACATTTCGTTATGTGGCAAGCCAAGAAAATTAACATAACTCGAGAAATAGCCTCGTGCATAGGGCCTACCATGCAATTTATCCCATTGATCGGACTCAAGATAAACAATATTGTCTTTAGTTAACCGTAATTGAGCCACTACTTCTGCAATAGTGATTTTTTTCTCCTCGCGAGCGAGCCGTAATCGTTCGCCTACACTAGGAGATTGGCTATTGCTTAGCTGACTTTTACCATCATTAATCTCTGCCATATCAATATTGCCCTTGTTTGACTTCCAGCGCTTCATCTGAATCTGGGAAGTGTGCTCTTAATAGCAAAATGTAACTTGCAACCTTATCTTTATCACCTAGCTTATGCTCTGTTTTAATTGCAATCAACAGTGCTTGAGCTGTCCAACGAGCAACTTGACGAAAGCGTTCAAGATAAGCACGCGCCTCCAAATAATCAATATTATGATAGCTTAAATCTGCCATATTTAGTAATGATTGTCTTAAGTAAGGATCTAATTGTAATGCTGTGCGAAAATATTTTTTAGCTAAGGTTGTGTCTGGAATTCTCGCTACACATAAAGCGGCATTTTCATAGGCTTGTGCAGGACTTGAGTATAAAGGATCAGAGATTGCCTTCATAAACCGTTCCTCAGCTTCTCTATAACGTCCTTGCTCACACAAAAACACCCCATAATTATTCTGTGCTTCAGAATATTCAGGATCACGCGCCACTGCTTGCTTAAAATGGTATTCAGCTTTATCCGTTTTAGCTAAACGCTTATAAAGCACCCCTATTATATTATGCGCTTCTGGTAAGTTAGGATCTTGAGCCAGTGCTTTCTCTAATTTTTCTAAGGCCGACTTATATCGGCCCAACCTGATATATTCTGCACCCGCATCGGCATTAATTGCTGCTGCTTTTGGGTTTGGAGCGGTATGTTGTGTAGGTCGTGTGCCCGCTGGTTGACACCCTGCCAATATTGTTAATAATAACAGGGTGATACATCTAACAAAAAATCGTTTCATTGTGCTGCCAAAGCCTCCGCTTGTGCTATCCTTTGTGTGCGACGAGTACGGTCTTGAACTTCACCTGCTAATTGACCGCACGCTGCCACAATATCATCTCCACGGGTTTTACGCACGGTTACCACTAACCCTGCATCCAATAATTGTTGTTTAAATCGTGAAATAACATTTCTTGAGGAGCATTTATAATGGGTACCAGGAAAAGGATTAAACGGAATTAAATTTATTTTAGTAGGTAAACCTTTCAAAATACGAATTAAATCTTTAGCATCTTGTGCTGAGTCATTAACACCTTCTAACAGTACATATTCTACTGTGATGTGCCTACGTTGTTGCACATCAACATAGCGCTTACACGCCGCTAGTAATTCTGCAATAGGATATTTGTCATTTAAAGGTATAATTTCACTACGCAAGCTGTCATTAGCAGCATGCAAGGAAATAGCCAAGCTTACATGGCAATCTTCACGTAACTTATCAATCATTGGCACCATGCCCGACGTGCTTAATGTCACTCTTCGCCATGAAATACCATAGGCTAAATCATCACGCATTAAATTCATTGCGGTCACAACATTGGTATAATTTGCCAAGGGCTCACCCATGCCCATCATCACCACATTAGTCACCACGCGCTTACCTTTGGGATCTTTGCCTAAGTACTCATTTGCCAACCACAGTTGACCGATAATCTCACTGGCATTTAAATTTCTATTAAAACCTTGCTGACCTGTTGAACAAAAAGTGCAGGATAAGGTGCAACCTACTTGCGATGAAACACATAAAGTACCCCGCCCTTTTTCTGGAATATAAACTGTTTCAACCGAGTTGCCACATGATAAACGAATGATCCACTTACGAGTACCATCTTTTGAAATATTCTCTTCTAGCACTTCTGGTAGTGTTATTTGTGCTTTTTCTGCTAATTTTTGCCGCAAAACTTTGCTCAGATTGGTCATCTGCGCAAAATCCACCACCCGATATTGGTGGATCCATTGTGCCAGTTGGCGCGCCCGAAAGCTTTTCTCACCTATGTTGGCAAAAAAAACTTCCAGTCCTTTTAGATCTAGACCTGCAAGATTAATACGCGCCATCATGTAATTCAATAATACTTAGCGAGTACGCGCACAAAGTTGATCTTCCGTGAAAAAATAGGCAATTTCACGTGCGGCACTTGCTGTTGAATCAGAACCATGAACCGCATTTTCATCAATACTTTGTGCAAAATCAGCACGAATTGTACCTGCATCTGCATCAGCAGGATTGGTCGCCCCCATAAGATCACGATTAGTCAATACTGCATTGTCACCTTCTAAAACTTGAACCATGACTGGGCCAGATGTCATAAAGCTAACTAGCTCACCAAAAAAAGGACGTTCACTATGCTCAGCATAAAACCCTTCTGCTTGTTGCTGCGTCAAGTGAACCATGCGAGCAGCAACAATTTTTAGTCCTGCTTTTTCAAAACGGCAATAAATATCACCTATCACATTGTTTGCTACTGCATCAGGTTTAATTATTGAAATAGTACGTTCGTTCGCCATTGTTCATCCTCAAAATTATAGTAAAGTTAAATCTTACAAGTAAATCAGCATATTTTATCATATATACCCGTGATCATTGAAACTACAGAATTCAGACCTAAGGCTAGAAAGCCAGCACTGCGTTACAATGCTTGACAAGGACTAGTCATTGCCTGCACATTGCGCCTTGCTCTGGCTTCCTATCTTAGTCCTGAAAATATGCAATTTCAATGACCACGGGTATAT
>CAYTAM010000063.1:0-7731 GCA_964435685.1 uncultured Methylophaga sp.
GGAAAAGCAACAATGGCAACATCAGTAAAACCCCTGCAACGATTAACACAATAGGATAATGTTCGAACTGAAATGAGGGGGGGATAAGGTTTGTTGTTTCTAACCACTCTAAAATACCTAAGATCATAAAGCCTGTTCCAATCAAGTCTAGAATTAATATTTCCAAGGGGATTTTAGTGCCCATAATTTTCTCGCTTTTGAATTTAGAATGAAATGGCTACAAGCGCTCTAACCACTGTTGCATTTGAAATAGATTGCCCACTATATCACGTGGTTGACAAGCTTCTAACAATTCTGTGCTGTGCGCACCATGGCTTATTGCTAAGCTATCAGCACCGGCATTATGTGCCATTTGTAAATCGTATTCGGTATCACCAATCATTAGCGTGGCTTTAGGATCGACACCACAATAATCGATTAATTCTTCTAACATTTGTGGGTGTGGTTTTGAATGGCATTCATCAGCGCAGCGGGTGGCGTGGAAAAAACCTGATAACTGTGTACTTTTTAATACTTTATTTAAACCCTTTCTACTTTTGCCGGTGGCAACACCAAGAAACAGGTCTTGTTCACATAGTTGCTGGAGCAATGCAAAAGCATTATCAAACAATGGTGGCTCGTGCGGGCTATTTAGCCAAATCTGTTTATAGGTAGCAGCCAATTGTTCAATAACTTTATTAGTTAAATCAGGATAAAGCGCTAGCGCTGCTTCTTTTAACCCTAAGCCGATAATATGACTGATCGTATTGTCACTTAAAGGAGGCAGCGCTAACTGCTTAATAGCTTGTTGCATGCAATTGACAATATGACTGGTTGAATCCATTAAGGTGCCATCCCAATCAAATACAATTAATTCATATTTGCTCATAGCTGTGCTCGCAGTTTATCGACTACATTTTGTAATTGTGTGGGCAAAGGCGCTTCTAATAGCATCTTCTCACCTGTTGTTGGGTGGCTAACACCTAATTTCCACGCATGTAGGAATAGTCGCTTCAGCCCTGTTTTTTTCAATTCTTTATTAAAATTACGATGACCATATTTATCATCTCCGGCAACGGGATGTTCTATATGCAATGCATGCACCCGAATTTGATGAGTACGCCCAGTAAAAAGCACGACTTCTGTTAATTGCGCTTGGGAGAAGCGTTCGATAGGGCGGAATAGTGTCTTTGCGTACTTGCCTTCTGGGTTTACTTGCACCATACGCTCACCAGAGGTGACAACATTTTTCAGCAAAGGTTGTTCAACTAGTCTTCCATCACTACCCCAGCTCCCTTTTAGTAGGGTAAGATAATGTTTATCTAGGTCATGTTGGATCATTTGTTGCTGCAGATTAAGTAATGCAGTGCGATTTTTAGCGAGTAATAAACAGCCTGAAGTATCACGATCAAGACGATGTACCAATTCAAGATAAGGCTGATCAGCACGGATAATACGTAATGCTTCAATAATGCCTTGTTGCACATTAGTACCGGCGTGTACCGCTAATCCAGGTGGTTTGTTGAGCACAAGCAAATCATCATCTTCTAACAAAATACACTCTATTAGTTGTTGTTTTAGCCGATCGCCGACAAAGTTTGAGACACTGTTCTCACTAGTTCGCAACGGAGGGATGCGAATAGAATCGCCGGCTTGTATTTTATAGGTTTGTTTGATTCGGCCTTTATTGACCCGAACTTCGCCTTTACGAATTGCTTTATAAATACGGCTTTTGGGCACCCCTTTTTCTAAAGTGAGTAAGAAGTTATCAATTCTTTGCCCAGCCTGATTAGCTGAAATAGCGATAAATTGAACGGGATTTAGTTTGGTTTTGTGTTTGCTCATAAAAGATATACTTGCTGATATGGCAAGAGACTGTTATATTCCGATGTTGGTTTTGTGGTTTATAGTGGGTAAGTATACCGACTTTATTCCATTTAACCGAATTGGCGAGGTCGCGCCTTTGTTTATTATAAATAAAAGAAGTTGATGCGGCAAAGCCCAAAATTTTAGTGAACACATTTGACACAGGTCGGGTGTGATAGGTGCTCCAAGACTATATAAGGAGCAACAATTTTATAGGGTTCCCACGTCTTTGGCGATAAAAATAAAAAATCAACGCCAAACCGACCGGACAATGACAAGTAATTAATAATTATTAGATATCAGGCGTTTTATGCCATAGGGGCACAGCGCTGATATTGAATAAAGCCGCAGTAAATGCGACCGTGGTTTGATACCACAAAATAGGAAAAACAATGCGCAAATGTAAGACGTATTGTAACTATTAATTGCATATCTAAATAAAGGATATGTTGTCTGGCTATTCTTGTAATCAAGAAGTAAGTGACGCGCGAACCTCGATGTTAATGATTGTTGGCTATAAGCCCACGATCTAAAGAGGTTATTTATGAAACGAATTTTAATTAACGCAACGCATGATGAAGAGTTGCGGGTAGCGATGGTCGACGGCCAACGCTTGTTTGATCTGGATATTGATGTTCCATCGCGGGAACAAAAAAAAGGCAATATCTACAAAGGAAAAATCACCCGAGTTGAGCCCAGTCTTGAAGCTGTATTTGTTGAATATGGTTCAGAGCGACAAGGTTTTTTACCCCTCAAAGAAATTTCAAATACGTACTATAACGAACGCCAGAAGAAAGAGGGCGAATCTTCTGAGCGTATCAATGTACAAGACGTGCTTAAAGTTGGCCAAGAGTTAGTTATTCAAGTTGAAAAAGAAGAACGCGGTAACAAAGGTGCAGCATTAACAACGTATATCAGCCTAGCAGGTCGTTATTTAGTATTAATGCCTAATAGCCCACGTGCGGGCGGTATTTCGCGTCGTATTGAAGGTGATGAACGTGCGCAATTACAAGAAGCATTGCGTTCGCTAGAAGTACCAGAAGGCATGGGGATGATTGTTCGCACTGCAGGTGTGGGCAAGCAAACCGAAGAGTTGCAGTGGGATCTAGAATATCTCGTTCAATTATGGACTGCGATTGACAAGGTCACCAAAGAGCGCAGTGCGCCCTTCTTAGCGTATCAAGAAAGTAATATCATCATCCGGGCATTACGCGATTATTTGCGCAAAGATATTAGCGAAATATTAGTTGATTCGCCTGAAATGTATAAAACAGGCCATGATTTTATGAGCATGGTGATGCCGCATGAATTAGAAAAGTTCAAGCTATATCAGGACAAAGTACCTTTATTTACCCGTTACCGAATCGAAAGCCAAATTGAAACAGCATTTCGCCATGAAGTGCGTTTGCCTTCGGGGGGCGCATTGGTGATTGACCCAACAGAAGCATTAATTTCAATTGATGTGAACTCGTCTCGTGCGAATAAAGGTGGCGATATTGAAGAAACGGCCTTTAATACTAACCTTGAAGCAGCAGAAGAAATTGCACGCCAATTGCGCTTACGTGACTTGGGTGGTTTAGTCGTCATTGATTTTATTGATATGGGTCCCAGTCGCCATCAACGCGAAGTAGAAAATCGTTTACGCGACCATCTAAAAGTTGATCGGGCACGCGTCCAGGTAGGGCGTATCTCGCGCTTTGGTTTATTAGAAATGTCTCGTCAACGCTTGCGTCCATCACTAGGCGATGCACATGAAGAAGTGTGTCCTCGTTGTTCTGGTTTAGGTCATGTTCGTGGGGTTGAATCGTTAGGTTTGGCTGTATTGCGCCTAGTTGAAGAAGAAGCAACTAAAGATCGTGTTACTCAGCTAGTGGTGCAGCTTCCTGTTGCAGTAGCAACGTTTATGCTCAATGAGAAACGCATTAAATTAGATGCCATTGAACGCAGGCATGACGTTAAGTTATTACTGATTCCTAATCCGCATATGGAAACACCGCATTATGATATTGAACGGATCTTGGACGGAAATAAACAGGGCAAAGTAAGTCACCATTTGATGGTTAAACCTGAGATTGAAACTCCAGAAGCATTGAAGGATAAACCGGTTGTTGAACAGGCGGCAGTCAGAGGTGTTTCACCTTCTGCTCCTGCTCCTGTGCCTGTGCCTGTGCCAAAAGAGGTAAAGAAACCAAGTTTATTGAAACGTTTATTGGCTGTGCTTACAGGGCAAGCCGTTGAAGATGAAGTGCCTGCAGTAGAGCAGAAACCAGAGCACAAACCTAGCCATGAACAAAATCGTCGTCCGCCACGCAATCGTAACAATAATAATAACCGTCGAGGTCAACGCAATAATCGTCCTAAACAAGATAACAATGATCAAGAGCAGAAAAAGCAGGATCAAGGCAGCGAACAGACAAACAAATCACAACAAGATCAAAGTGATGAACAGTCACAAAGTCGCAATCCTAATGCGAAACGCTCGCGTCGAGGAGGTCGTCGTCGTCGCCCTCGCAATGAAAATGAATCGAATAAGAATGTAGCTGAGGATGCGGGTAATAAAGCGGTTATTGAGAAACAAGAAATTGATGGCAATGCGGTTCCAAATAAGTCAGCAGAAGAAGTGAATGGTAATGTGCCTGTAAAAGCAACGACCCTACCGCCAGAAGTGGATGGCAATAAGCCCGCTAGTAAGCCAGTAAATAAGCCAAACCGCGCTAGAACTTCTGGTCCACGCCGTCGCCCAGTGGTGAAAGATAAATCAGAAAACACTACAGCAGTATCAGAAAAAGTGGAAAAATCGGTTCAGCCAGCAGATAATGTTGAAAAGAAGGTCGAGGTGAAGAAGCGAGCACCGAGAAAACCTAAGCCTAAAGCGAAGCAAGAAACTACTCAAAACGATGATGCCAGCAAATAACAGATACCCTCGTGAAATCCTGTTGACCTTATTGGGTCAACAGGTGACATATCATAGTCAGAAGTGCGAGATTATAGAGCTACTTGATGGCTGTGAGCTCGTATTACAGGCATTAGAAGATGGGAGCAGCATACAAGCAACTCAATACGGTGAAGGACATAGAAATGTGCCCGCAACGTACATTTTGTCAATTTTTGACGGCGAAGGTAATTTTCATGCCGATATTATTGGCACTGGACTTGGTGATTTGTTAGAGGATCTTGCTAAATAAATCATAGTAATTAATCAAATTCAAATATTGATTATTGACAATAGTAGCTTTATTGCACTAGTCTAAGGTTGACTAGGGGGGAGCTAAAGAAAAGAACTAGGGTCAAAATAATATTTAAGTATTGTGTCCCAGACTCTCTTATCAAAAGGTATTGTGACTTGCTAGAATGGAGCTGAATCAAATTATGTTAATAGAATATGTCTAATGGCTTGTGGTGTTATTCCAGTTTCCATTGGAGATATAGCGTGTAGTTTATTTCGTAATTTGAACCCAAAAATTATTTGATTAGGTCGGTATTGTATATGAAAGAACAAGTTATAAATTTAAACCAGCTAAACATGAATGATGTTGAACGCGTTGGGGGTAAAAATGCGTCATTAGGTGAAATGATTTCCAATTTATCTGGATCGGGTGTACTGGTTCCCGGTGGCTTTGCAACCACAGCATATGCTTTTCTGGAATTTCTTGCATTTGAAGGCTTGAAAGGGCGTATTGATAGTACATTAAATGCGCTTGACGTTGATGATATAGCGGCACTCACTAAATGTGGTTCTGAGATCAGGCAATGGGTACTAGATGCGCCTTTCCCGGAGGCATTAGAAGCCGCTATACGTGGGTCCTATGCGGCACTGGAACAACAAGCAGGCAATGAAGTCCCTGTTGCTGTTCGCTCATCTGCTACCGCCGAGGATTTACCGGATGCTTCGTTTGCAGGGCAACAGGAAACCTTTTTGAATACTTGCGGTATCAACAATGTACTGATCCGTATAAAAGAAGTATTTGCTTCACTCTATAACGATCGCGCCATTTCGTATCGTGTCCATCAAGGCTTTGAGCATAGTGAAGTTGCGCTGTCTGCGGGCATACAACAGATGGTGCGTAGTGATCTTGCATCCAGTGGCGTTATGTTTACACTGGACACAGAATCTGGCTTTCAAGATTCCGTATTCATTACCTCTTCGTTCGGTCTTGGAGAGTGTGTTGTACAAGGCTCGGTTAATCCTGATGAATTTTATGTCTATAAACCCAACCTCAAAAAAGGTCTGCCTGCCATTTTGAAACGTGCAATGGGTAGTAAGACTGAAAAAATGATCTTTAACGATCAAGCATCAACACCGACCATCGTTGTAGAAGTGCCACCTGCTGAAAGAAAAACCTTTTCCCTTAGCGACGAGGATGTTGAGATTTTGGCACAACAAGCGCTTATTATTGAAAAACATTATGGATGTCCTATGGATATTGAGTGGGGCAAAGATGGTAATAATGGCAAAATTTATATTCTTCAAGCGCGGCCAGAAACAGTAAAAAGCCGTGAAGGGAAAACGATAGAGCGTTATCGCCTAGTGAAACGATCTAAGGTGTTAGCTGAAGGGCGCAGTATTGGCCAGAAAATTGGCAGTGGCGTAGTGCATGTGATTAATGATGTAAAAGATATGGATCAACTGCTTGAAGGGGAAGTGCTGGTCACGGATATGACGGATCCCGATTGGGAACCTGTGATGAAGCGTGCTTCTGCCATTATTACTAATCGTGGTGGTCGAACATGTCATGCGGCGATTATCGCCCGAGAATTAGGCGTGCCCGCTATTGTAGGCTGTAATACTGCTACCGATAACCTTAGTACAGGTCAAGAAGTGACGGCTTCATGTGCACAGGGCGGAACGGGTTTTGTCTATGAAGGTCTACTTGATTATAAAGTTAAAAAAATTGAACTGGATTCAATGCCTGATATTCCACTTAAGATAATGATGAATGTAGGCAATCCGGATCGTGCTTTCGACTTTTCTAGCTATCCAAATCATGGTGTGGGACTGGCGCGTCTAGAATTCATTATTAATAAAATGATTGGCGTTCATCCAAAAGCATTTCTTGAATATGATCAAATGCCAGAAGATGTCCAGCAAAAAATTATTGATAGAACAGCAGGCTACGCAGATCCTGTTGATTACTTTGTTGAAAAACTTAAAGAGGGGATCGCAACACTAGCCGCTGCATTTCATCCAAGCCCAATCATTGTACGCCTGTCTGATTTTAAATCGAATGAATATTATAATCTGATTGGGGGGGATTTATTTGAGCCCCATGAAGAGAATCCAATGTTAGGCTTCCGTGGCGCTTCTCGTTATGTTTCTGAAGGTTTTCGAGAATGTTTTAAATTGGAATGTCAGGCATTACTCAAAGTACGTGAAGAGATGGATCTAACTAATGTACAAATCATGGTACCTTTTGTGCGTACCGTTGCTGAAGCTGCACAGGTTATCCAGCTATTGGCAGATAATGGTTTGAAACGTGGCGAAAATGGCTTACGTATTGTGATGATGTGCGAATTGCCGTCAAATGCACTGCTAGCAAAAGAATTCCTCGAATATTTTGATGGTTTCTCGATTGGCTCTAATGATCTGACCCAGCTAACACTAGGAATGGATCGTGATTCGGGATTAATTGCTGATAAATTTGATGAACGAAATCCTGCCGTAACAATGCTGATCAGTATGGCGATCAAGGCCTGTAAAGATGCTGGAAAATATGTAGGGATCTGTGGTCAAGGCCCTTCTGATCATCCTGATTTTGCAGAGTGGCTGATGGATGAAGGCATTGACAGTATTTCACTCAATCCAGACACCGTTATTGAAACATGGATACGACTGGCAAAAAAACGGGTGAGCTAGTTAAGCTGAATTCTGGATAAGATTGTTAGCTT
>CAYTAM010000064.1:0-7718 GCA_964435685.1 uncultured Methylophaga sp.
AGCTATTGTTTTACGATGAAAATATAGCTGACTTTCATGGCTAATCAGGTAAGTTTTTAGAGATGCCCTTAAATAATAGGCGCATAACGCCTCACATCACCGGCAACAAAAAGTAGAGTGAGGAACGACCGGTTATTTTTGTTGCCTAGTGCATGTGACTGTTAGCTATGACATTTATATTTATTGCACAAATTATGATTTTTAATATGCCCGTAAGCAATAATTGTTGCGCCTATTAATGTCGCTACTTTTTCTCCATTTTCACCAAATAAATCGTGACCAATAATTGCTGTAACGGTAAGAATAGCTAAGCCTATAAAACCTATAATGGCAATGCTCATTTCTTTGTGTTTTCGACAGCCCATTACTAAGGCAATTATGCTTGTGGGCAAAACAATCAACACCATAAGTTGATGAAAGCTCTCATCCCCTAAAGCTGTTATAGCTAATGCTGGCAACATAACCATTGCGATTGGTGTCAAAACACAATGTATTGCACATGTCATCGAAAACCCAATTGCTATTTTATCCAGTACTGTCTGTATACTTATCATTTCTTTCCTTTCCTGTATTTAACACAAAATTATGTGTCTATGATTTATTTAAACTTTCTGTAAAATAATCCCGGCCAATGGTGGTAAGTTAATTTCAATGGAGTAAGGTTTGTCTGACCAAGGCACTTCTTGCGCGGTAAGATCGTGATTATTACCTATATTTTCACCACCATAAAACTTAGAATCAGAGTTTAGTAGCACCTTATAATTACCTGATTCTGGGACGCCAATTCGGTAGTTTTCACGCGGTACGGGCGTGAAGTTAAAGATAGAAATAACGTATTCAGCACCATCTCTACGAATATAACTCAAAATTGATTGTTCGCGATCATTACAGTCGATCCACTCAAAGCCTTGAGGTTCAAATTCATAGCGATATAATGCTGGTGTATTGGTATAGAGTTTATTTAAATCACTGACCAGCGTTTTCATACCGCTATGTAGCGGATAATCGAGCACATACCAGTCTAAGGCTTGCTCACAATTCCACTCTGTGCCTTGGGCAAATTCACAGCCCATAAAGAGAAGCTTTTTACCGGGATAAGTGAACATCATAGTGTAAAGTAGCCGTAAATTCGCAAAACGTTGCCATTCATCACCGGGCATTTTATTCACCATCGATTGCTTGCCATGCACTACTTCATCATGTGAAAATGGCAATACAAAGTTCTCAGTGAAGGCGTAGAGCAAACCAAATGTTAATGAATCATGATGATATTGCCGATGAATAGCATCTTGCTTCATATATTCAAGAATGTCGTGCATCCAGCCCATATTCCACTTCATTGAGAAACCTAGACCACCCATAGAGGCAGGGCGAGATACCATTGGATATGATGTTGATTCCTCAGCAGCAATAATGCAACCAGGGTGTTCTTGGTGCAATACTACGTTCATGTGTTTTAAGAATTCAATAACTTCTAAGTTTTCACGACCACCGTGTTGATTTGGCACCCATTGTCCTTCCTCGCGGGAATAATCTAAATAGAGCATCGATGCCACCGCATCAACACGCAAGCCATCTATATGGAACTCTTCCAGCCAATAGAAGGCACTGGACAGTAGAAAGTTGGTGACTTCACTACGGCCGTAGTTAAAAATATAGGTTCCCCAATCTTGGTGTTCGCCTTGGCGTGGATCGGCATGTTCATACAATGCGCTACCGTCAAAGCGGGCTAAACCATGTGTATCTTTTGGGAAATGTCCAGGTACCCAGTCGAGAATAATACCGATATTATTTTGGTGGCATTGGTCAACAAAATAACGGAAATCATCGGGGCTACCAAAACGGCTAGTGGGGGCAAAGTAACCGGTAGTTTGATAGCCCCAAGAAATATCGAGTGGGTGTTCAGTTATAGGTAATAGTTCAATATGGGTAAAGCCCAATTCTTTAACATAGGGCACCATTTGCTCGGCCATTTCACGATATGTTAGGAAATCACCTACTTTATTGCGGCGCCATGAGCCCATATGCACTTCATATATAGAGTGGGGCATATGTAGCCAATCTGCTGTTTCACGCTTAGCCATCCAATCAGTATCTTGCCATTGGTGTTGGCTTTTAGTGGCAACAACTGAGGCGATACCTGGTCGTAATTCTGCCTGTTGGGCATAGGGATCCATTTTTGAATGTAAGGAACCATTATTACTTTTAATTTCAAATTTATACAACTCTTGGGCTTCAATTCCTGGAATAAATAACTCCCATACGCCACTACTACCGCGAACACGCATGGGGTGCTGGCGACCATCCCACTGATTAAAGTCACCGACAATACTAACGCGTTGGGCGCTAGGAGCCCAGGTAGCGAATAACACACCATCGACACCATCAACTTGATGCTGGTGCGCACCTAAAATTCGATAAGCATGCCAGTGTTTTCCTTCTGAAAACAGGTGTAAATCAAACTCTGATAATTGAGCTGAAAACCCATAGGGATCATGTCGGCTAACTGGTGTGCCATTGCCAGCTAAGCGATGAACGATGTAAGGTTTGTTAAGTGCTTTGGTCGATCCTGTCCATTGAAAAATATCTGTGCCTTCAATGCGCTTTAATATTAAATCGTTATCTAACCAAGCTTTATGCGTGTCTGGTAAGAACACGGTAACAGTCGTTTTTGTCCCGTTTTGGTGCGCACCAAGAATAGAAAAAGGGTCGTGGTGGCGTGCTTCAATGATCTTTATAATATCTTCTGATAACAGTTGGTTAGCACTCATTATTGTTTCCTAAGCCATAGTCTAAGCTGATTAGTTCTGGATTTTACGGTATGATAACTCCACGATGGTTCTAAGCAAAAATCACTCAATCAGAGAGGTCTCAATGTCAGATCATGATAGCACGCGTTTTGTAAGTCGTCTTACTAAAGATTCATTAGCGCTCATTTTAGCAGGTGGGCGAGGATCACGCTTAAAGCAGTTAACAGATTGGCGTGCTAAGCCCGCTGTGGCTTTTGGTGGCAAGTTTAGAATTATTGATTTTCCATTATCAAACTGTGTTAATTCTGGCATTCGACGCATAGGTATTTTAACCCAATATAAAGCACATTCATTAATGCGCCATATTCAGCAAGGCTGGGGTTATATGCGTGGCGAAATGGGTGAGTTTGTAGAATTATTACCTGCTTCACAACGTACCGAACAAGGTTGGTATGTGGGAACTGCCGATGCGGTGTATCAGAATATTGATATTTTACGCACCCACGGCGCGAAATATATTGTTATTTTAGCTGGTGATCATATCTATAAAATGGATTATGGCACTATGATAGCGGAGCATGTGGCTAAAGAAGCTGATATGACTATTGGCTGTTTAACCGTCTCCTTAAAAGAAGCCACAGAATTTGGGGTGATGTCAGTGGATGATGAATATCGGATCCAAGAGTTCACCGAGAAGCCAGCTAATCCAAAGCCAATGCCAGCTAGTGATGACAAAGCGTTGGCATCAATGGGGATTTATGTATTCAATGCTGACTTTTTATACGAACAGTTAATTAAAGATGCAGATACACCGGATTCAACCCATGATTTTGGTCATGACATTATTCCCTCATTAATCAAAAGCTATAAAGTGATTGCCCATCCCTATAAAGATGTCCAAGGTAATGATCCTGGTTACTGGCGTGATGTAGGTACCATTGATGCGTTCTGGTCAGCTAATCTTGAATTAATTGGTGTTACACCAGAGTTGAACTTATACGATGATAGTTGGCCTATTTGGACGTATCAAGCACAATTACCACCGGCAAAATTTGTATTTGATGATGATGACCGTCGTGGTATGGCAGTGGATTCTATGGTCTCTGGGGGATGTATAATTTCTGGAGCAACCGTCAGGCATTCAGTATTGTTTTCTAAAGTACATATCAATAGCTATTCGGTGATTGAAGACTGTGTTATTTTACCGGAAGTCACAGTTGGTCGTAATTGTCGTTTGACAAAAGTAGTATTGGATAAAGGCTGTGATGTGCCAGAAGGCACGGTAATTGGTGAAGATCCAATAGCAGATGCAGAGAAATATGAAATGACACCAGAAGGCGTGGTATTAGTTATACCAGAAATGCTGGGGCAGAATTATCGCTATGTCAGATAAATCCCCAAAAAATCAATCCAGAAAAGATAAATTAAGAGTTGTTAAAAACATGCCTAATAAGTTAAAAGTGGTTTTATGCTGGCATATGCACCAGCCACAATACAGTGAACCCATGAGCGGAATGTACCACCTGCCGTGGACCTATTTACATGCTATTAAAGATTATGTTGATATGGCGTGGCATTTAGAAAATGTGCCGGGCGCTAAAGCGGTGGTCAATTTTGCGCCGACATTAATTGAACAAATTGCCGATTATGATGAACAGGTAAATTCACGATTTAAAGGTACGGGCAGATTAAAAGATCCCTTATTAATGGCCTTAGACTCACCTATGCAACCGGTGAAAGCGGAAGGACGTAGCAAATTAATTAGTGATTGTTTACGTGCTAATGAAGAAAAGCTCATTGCACCATTCCCACATTTTGCAAAACTAGCCTCAATGGCGCGTGATTTATTAGAAGATCCTGAAGGGCTAAGCTACATAAATGACCAATTTATGGTCGATTTAGTAGTGTGGTATCACTTGGCATGGATGGGTGAATCCGTTAGACGAAGCGATGTGCGTATTCAAGCCTTAATGAAGAAAGCAAAACTATTTACCTTTCATGACCGTCGTCAATTGATGACAGTCATTGGTGAGTTATTAGCCGATCTTATTCCTCGATACCGTCGTTTAGCGGAAACAGGTCGTGTTGAGTTGTCAGTAACACCGTATGCACACCCGATTGTGCCACTATTACTAGATATTAAGACAACACTTGAAGCTATGCCCGATTCTGCTTTGCCTGAAATTACTGATTATCCAGGTGGTGAAGAGCGTGTACATTGGCATATGGAAGAAGGCCTACGGGTATTTGAATCGTATTTTGGTTTCCGTCCCAAAGGCTGTTGGCCTTCTGAAGGTGCTGTTTCAGAAGAAACAATGACCGTTATAGCACGTCATGGCTTTACATGGACTGCAACGGGCGAAAATGTATTACGTAATAGCTTTAATGTCTCTGATATGCAAGATGCTAGTATCTATAAACCCTATAAATTACCCGGTGCAACACCAGCGTGTTTTTTCCGCGATGATGGTTTGTCAGACTTAATCGGTTTTACCTATACTAAATGGGGTGCTGATGATGCGGTTGATGATTTCATTAATCATCTGCTGACGATTAAGGCAGGCACCGAAGGTGACAAGGATCGTGTTGTCTCGGTTATTCTTGATGGTGAAAATGCATGGGAATACTATTCTTATAATGGTTACTATTTCTTACAAGAACTTTATTCAAGGTTAGCTGAACATGCTAAATTAGAGTTAACTACCTTTTCAGATTGCCTGAAAAACAATGTGACACCCGCTACATTGCCAAAATTGGTTGCAGGTAGTTGGGTTTACGGTTCATTTTCTACTTGGATTGGCGATCCTGATAAAAATCGTGGCTGGGATTTATTAAGTCAAACTAAACAAACCTTTGATAAAGTAATGGCCGAGCAAACATTTGATGAGGAAACAGAACTAGCGATATTAAGACAACTAGCAATCTGTGAAGGATCAGATTGGTTCTGGTGGTTTGGGGACTATAATTCAGCCGATAGCGTTAGTGATTTTGAACGTTTATTCCGCCTACACTTATCTAACTTATATCATATGTTAGGCGAGGAGGTGCCACAAGAACTTTCTGACGTGGTATCACACGGTGGAGGGGGTATTGAGCAAGGTGGAACAATGCGCCGTGGTGGTTAAAATTTAGAGATCTTTAAATGAAACAAGCTCAAGTTTTTCAACAACGTCGCGCTGGTGTACTACTACATATCACCAGTTTACCTTCCACTAGCTTAGGTGACGATGCCTATCGTTTTGTCGATTTCTTACAGGCATCGGGCGTGTCTATTTGGCAAATGTTACCACTAGGACCAACACACGGTGATGGTTCGCCCTATCAATGCTTATCAGCGCATGCAGCTAATGCCACATTGATTTGTATGGAAACGGTGCAACAGCTTTCTTGGGCAAACGGTGAGACATTAAAAGGTGAGCGCTTTTTAATTATGTTGGTGCATTACTATCGCCAATTTATGAATAATGCTACCTCATTTGAACGATCTGCTTTTAGTGATTTTTGTCAAAAAAATGCGTATTGGCTTGAAGATTATGTGTTGTACAGCGAAATTAGACATTTACAGCACACAACAGCTTGGTTCTATTGGCCGGAAGAATTACGTGACCGTGAACCAAAAGCACTGGCAAAAATACACAAAGAGCGTGAAGAATCACTAGATATTCGTCGTTTTAGCCAGTTCTTATTCTTTGAACAATGGTATGCATTAAAAGACTATGCTAATGAAAGGGGGGTTTTATTGTTTGGCGATATGCCTATATTTGTAGCACATGACAGTGCCGATGTATGGGCTAATCCTGAATTATTTACCTTAGATAAACAAGGTCACCCTGAAAAAGTTGCAGGTGTCCCGCCTGATTATTTTTCTGAAACAGGTCAACGCTGGGGCAATCCTTTGTATCGTTGGCAACAACATCAATCCACCGATTTTTTATGGTGGCAACAACGCCTGCAAACGCAATTAGATCAATTTGATTTAATTCGTATTGATCATTTCAGAGGCTTTGAAGCCTGTTGGGAGATCCCCGCTAGCTGTGAAACCGCGATTGATGGGGAATGGGTAAAAGCGCCAGGCGATGCCTTATTTAGCAAGTTAGTCGAGACTTTTGGCGAATTGCCTTTAGTCGCTGAAGATTTAGGTATTATTACTGAAGAAGTAACAGCCTTGCGTGAAAAATATGCGATGCCAGGCATGAAAATTTTACAATTCGCTTTTGGTGATGATGCTAGTAATCCTTACTTACCTCATCAACACACACCAGACAGCGTTTCGTATACAGGAACGCATGACAATGACACTACACTGGGTTGGTTTGAAACGCTTGATGATGGCGCTAAGGCGCGCGTGTACGAATATTTAGGTGATTCTCATGAAGAAATGCCTTGGTTATTGATTCGTGCATCAATAGCAACAGCATCTCGGTTGGCAGTTATACCCATGCAAGATCTGTTGGGTTTAGACTCTAACCACAGAATGAATATACCGGGAACAACCAAAGGTAACTGGAGCTGGCGTTTTGAATGGGATATGGTTGATGAGCACTGTGCACCAAGATTGAAACATTTAAATACTTTGTATGGACGTAATAATGAGTAGTAATCCCACTTCTTTAAAATATGTTGAAACGCATGAATGGCTAAAAGCTGATGATTTAGGTGAGTTGATAGTAGGGATCACCGATCATGCACAAGATTTACTAGGTGACCTAGTATTTGCCGAGTTGCCAAGAGTAGGGCAACGCTTTTCGGCTAAAGAGCAATGTATGTTACTAGAATCAGTGAAAGCCGCTTCTGATATTTATATGCCGGTTAATGGCGTGATCTCAGCAGTTAACAGCGCATTAGAAGACTCACCTGAATTGATCAATAAAGATCCCTTGGGTGAAGGTTGGCTATTTAAGTTTGAAGCAGATAATATTGCAGATATAGAGGGTTTATTATCTGCCGAACAATATGAATCATCGCTAG
>CAYTAM010000065.1:0-7682 GCA_964435685.1 uncultured Methylophaga sp.
GATGACGAGATTTCTATAAGATCATCTGCAATTTGAATGATAACAGCTATACACCCATTATTTTTTAATATGAAACAATACAATACCTAATAGATCGTCTTTAGACATCCAACCCATTTGTTGACTTCCAATACTAGCATTGTTTTCTCCAGATAGCAAAAAACAACCATCTTCTCGAAGCTCAGTAATACGTTTAACCATCGTTTTATAATAGGAATGATGTACAACAACCAAGCGGTCCAGTTGTAATTTAGGCCGCCAACGTGTGGTGGCAACAAAATCACCTTCATTCAGCGTCGGGGACATGCTCTGTCCCCTCACCTTGAAGATCTTAATCACTAAGCTAGTTTAGGGTAAACCACGGGGGCTGCAGGTGGGTATGGGCTATTGGCTGTATAGGTTTCAATATCTTTCGTCAACCAAAACCCTTGTGCAAACTCATTAACCAGCTTCAATAATTCTTCACCCATAGCGCGATCAATATGCTGTTTGCATTTTGATGCCTGCATCATAATGCTATGCACCAATTCACTCGCATTTGGCAATAAATCAAACTGTGGTTGCTTGTAGTAATCACCCCAAATGATCCGCACTTCATCTTTAACTTTAGTAGCATGTTCTTCTTTTTGTGCCACTAAACGTGCTAATTGTGCGTGATCGGCAAGGCTAAGTGAATCTTTATCACTCAGCTCTTGAATAAGATCCAGTATACGAATAACTGTTAAAGCCGCAATTTGTGCTGTTGATGGATCATATACTTTGCAAGGAATATCGCAATGCGCTGATGCTGTTTCAAATTTTAATGCTTTATCTAGATTTTTAACTAATTTATGTAACATATTCTTATCCTTCTTTTGACTGTTTTTTTTGTGCTTTTAACGCAGTATGTTTTTTAAACATCACCACAGCAAAAGTAACAATAGCTAATGATGCACCAATCCATAAGGCGTGAATTACTCCACTAGTCCAATGACTATGATCATGACCACTATGCGCCGCCACATAAGGTGTGACCGTTAATAATGCCACGCTAGCGCTTTTCAATACTATTTTTTTCATTGTGTTCTCCTAGTTGATTTAAATTGGTAGTATAACGTATTCAGACTAATATACTCAGGTATTATACCTGTGACCATTGGAGTTGCAAGTTTAACTCTAAACCCATCAAAATCGCATCTTCACGTCCTACTTTGGCAGGATAATAGTCTTTTCTTATTGATATTTCATTAAAACCTGCTTGCAAATATAAGTGTTGGGCACGTCGATTAGAACTGCGTACTTCTAAAACAATTAATTCAGCTGAAATGCTGTTAGCAAAATTCACCACATAGCTCAAAATTTTACGGCCAAAACCTTGCCTTTGCTCGCTAGGCTTTACGCATATATTTAGTAAATGTGCTTCATCAACAAGCTTATGAACTAGTGCAAAACCTATTATTTCATCAGTTTTATCTGAGAAAACCCATGCCTGATGACCTGATCGCATACTATCTTCAAAGTTTTTTACCGTCCAAGGAAATGCAGTTGCAGATCGCTCTATAGATACAGCTTCAGCAATATCTTGTTGTTGCATTGTTCTAGCTTGCATTAAGGAGCCTTTGCACAGAGGCTGGGTATGAGAGATATAAGTTCATGACTTGTTCAATAAATGCCTTACTAGTTGCAGATCTTGCCAAGCTAAGGCTTTATTTTCTGGGGCGGCTAATAGCTCATCTAAACTAAAACTCACCATTGTCGCAATAGACGTATCCAACATTTTATGGATCTGCCCGCGCATTACCGATTTCCCCCATAATGATTGGGCGAAGCTTTCGCCTAATACCAATAATAATTTCTGCTGCATAGCCGGCAAGCTTTGTAGTTGAGGTAATTGATCTGAACTTATGATTACGTATTGATCAGGCTGCAAGCCTATTGAAAATAACATTGCCTGTAATAAGCGTTGAGCTTGCTGATTATCGCTATATGATTCAAGTAATATAAAACAATCACTGTGTAATAGCTGTTCATTGGTGTCACTAGTTTGCTGTTCTATATTTTCAGTGCGTAATGCCCAGACAGGGATCGCCATTTCATTAAGTGAGGAGAGCTGTCCAGACGTTAAATCCATTACATTTATACTTGTGGATGAGCACGATCGACAGGCACTAAAATTTTATTAAGCGCATTGATATAGGCTTTTGCCGATGCGATAACAATATCAGTGTCAGCCCCCTGACCACTAACCATGCGCCCGCCTTTTTCAAGACGCACATTGACTTCACCTTGTGAGTCGGTGCCACTGGTAATATTGTTTACAGAATAAAGTTGTAACTCGGTTTTACTCTGTACAATCTCTTCAATTGCACGCAATGCCGCATCTACTGGACCACTTCCCGCCATTTCAACCTGCTTTTCTTGCTCATCTACCGACAAGGTAATAGAAGCCATCGGCGTTTCACCGGTTTCACTGCATACTTTTAATGAGATCAAACGTACACGTTCATTCGCCACTAAAGCGATGGTATCACTTACCAAGGCTTGTAAGTCTTCGTCAAATATTTCATGCTTTTTATCGGCCAACTCTTTGAAACGGCGAAATGCCACATTTAAGTCTGTTTCAGATTCAAATTCGATACCTATTTCTTCTAAACGAGTACGGAATGCATTACGACCAGAATGTTTGCCTAACACCATACGATTGGTGTGCCAACCCACATCTTCAGCACGCATGATTTCATAAGTCTCGCGGTTTTTCAATACACCATCTTGATGTATACCCGATTCATGGGCAAAGGCATTGGCGCCGACAATGGCTTTATTAGGTTGCACTACAAAACCGGTAATGCCTGATACCAAACGTGATGCAGCTAAAATTTGTGTGGCATCAATATTGGTATCACAGCTAAACATATCTTGACGCGTGCGCACCGCCATCACTATTTCTTCTATAGCAGCATTGCCTGCACGTTCTCCTAAGCCATTAACAGTACACTCTACTTGTCTCGCACCATTTAATACTGCAGATAAAGAGTTAGCCACAGCTAAACCTAAGTCATTGTGGCAATGCACCGAAAAAATTGCTTTATCTGAATTCGGGATCTGTTCACGCAAATTATAAATTAACTGACCAAATTGATGTGGTAAGTTATAACCCACCGTATCGGGAATATTTAATGTAGTCGCACCTGCATCAATCACCGCCTCTAAAATGCGGTATAAAAATTCCAGCTCACTCCGTCCAGCATCTTCTGGTGAAAACTCGACATCATCGGTATATCGACGTGCACGCTTCACTGCTTTTACTGCATTTTCAATCACTTGGTCAGGGCTCATGCGAAGTTTCATTTCCATATGAATCGGTGAGGTGGCAATAAATGTATGAATACGCGAGGCATTAGCCCCTTTTAATGCTTCACCTGCACGATCAATATCATTATCAAGCGCACGCGCGAGGCCGCACACTCGGCTTTCTGTAATCACATTGGCAACCGCTTGCACAGCTTCAAAATCACCAACACTGGCGATGGGGAAGCCCGCCTCGATAATATCAACATGCATGCGCTCTAATGCTTTAGCGATGCGCACCTTTTCATCCTTGGTCATCGATGCGCCAGGGCTTTGCTCGCCATCTCTCAAGGTGGTATCAAAAATTATTAATTTATCACTCATTGTTCCTGCTCCATATTGCAGACTTTTAAAATAGTTTTAGGATTTTTCAGCACTTAAGCTGATTTGTTGATGCTTATAGATATGCCCTAAGGCAGTAGCAACAGGAGTGATGAGCAAAAGCCAGACACAACAAAACCTTGCTGCGCAGTGTCAGCAATGTGAAATAATGTTGTTTGTTTCGCATTCATACCTACAATTCTAGTATGAATCAACAAAATTGCCAAGCAGTTCTTCATTTTTAATGTGTTTAGCAGGTAAATAACCACTTATTTTTGCTATACTTTAATTTTTCCATGGATTGAAATCGCGTAATGAAAAAATTAATAGTTACCCTTTTCCTTGTTGCTACAATAAGTTTAGTTTCAACTGCAGCCTATATTTATTTTTCAACTAAGAGTGCCGTGGATTCATTAATTGAGTCTGCTCGACCATTTGTAAACATTAAATATCAACGTTTTAGTAAGCCAATGGATGGTAGTATAGCTATTGATGGAGTGACCATAGCTGATGGTTATGGTGCTAGTGTTGATATAAGATCAATTGAACTCAAGTTAGACAGTGCGCTTGATTATATTAATTTTGAAAAAAAATTAACGTCTGGTGAAATATTACCCAAATTACAACTTCAAATTAATCATGCCTATGTTGATATGGAGTTACTACAAAAAAACCAAGCCTCGTCAAAAAACAATGCCTTTGAACTTATTGCTGCTTATATCACCGCACTCGGCTGTGGCGATATTACAGAAATAGGTAGTGAGCAACTGACCGATTTAGGCTATTCAGCAATTGATAGCAGCATTAATCTAAACTTTGAATATAATAAGCCTAGTGCCACCGTAACCATGGAGTTTGATTACATCCTACATGGAATGAGCTCCTTTTTAGTCAAAACAGAAATACCTAATATATATTCATCCAAAGATCTTGCAAACCTTAATAATAAACTAAATAGCATAGTATTTGAGCTTCAAGATTTAGGCTATAACAACAGTATAATTGAATTTTGTGCCCATGAAAGCAAGCTGGAACGTGAGGTTTATATTGAGCAACATCTGCAAGAAATAAAAAACTATCTAACAGCGGCAAATATTAGCCTCAGTGATGATCTTTTTGCTGCTTATCGATCTTATTTTGTTGATAAATCCACGCTCACCTTTACCAGTCAACCAGACAGTGCTGTCAATCTACAATATATCAACTTATACGAAACTAAAGATTGGCCCATTGTTTTAGGCTTATCTATAAAAGTGGATGATGAACCTATTAAAGATATTAGCTTTGACTGGGACAAGGACAAAGTTGTCAATAAGCTATTGGCAGCACGAGAGGGGGTTCAATTAGCTAAGCTAGCAGGTGACAAAGCTGCTCCCGATCCCCAAACGCGGCGACAACAGACTAGAACCTACTTTGAAATCCCCGTTGCCGATTTAGATCAGTATATAAACTCTGATGTTAAATTAGAAACAAAGCTGGGTAGAACTTATTCAGGCCATATTAAAGGCGTAACCCGTAGCCAAGTGGTGGTGGTGATCCTCTTAAAAAGTGGACGTGCCGAAATCCCTGTCGGCACCAATAAAATAGCAAGGGCATTTATCTACAGATAAAACATAAGCAAGATTAAAGAGTCTCTGAATAAGTGATCAACTCAAATCTCACACCCAAAATATCCAGATTTAAGGCGAAAAACGCAGATAATAGCGTGCTATTGCGAAGTTTTTTAACGCAGAAACTGGATATTTTTACACAACCCGTCAGATCACTGTCGGGGACTAAACAACTAACGGTGTCATTAGTAAATAATTTAATCAAACGCTTTATTTCGATTAATGCCTTTGAAGAAGCAGGTAAACTCATTTTATTTATGCAAAGACACGCAGATAAATTTGACCAGCTCCCACGGGCTTTATGGTCTCTTACCAATAAGCTAGTGCGTTCAGGTCAACGCTCTAAAGCAATAAAATATGGGCAATATTTACACTCAAACTACCCTACTTCCAATGAAGCATACTTAGCAAAGAACCTGCTTGACCAGTAGCTTATACGCGTGTTAAAAAAGTGCTATAGCGCTTTACTTCACTTTCAATAGCATGCCCTGCGTATTTCTTTTTAAGTAATGAAAGGATCGGTTTAGCTTTTTCATCCAAGGATAAATCTTCAATAAATATTTTAGTCACTAATAGATACAAATACGGGATCTGCTCACTCTTTGGGTAGCGCTGATGGAAACCGTTACTTAATTTAATGGCTTGTTTATAAAGTCGCATTGTTCTCATTTCTTCAGCTAGAGGCAGATAATGCGCATCACTTTCTGGTTTGAATGCTGGTTCCATCTTAGTGCAATCCAAATAAACATTGACCGCATCAACTAATTTTCTCTTTTCCAATAACCGTTTTATTAATCCTGTGCCATGCATCGCTAACTGTTTGTTATCTCCTGCCATTTTAACTATCTTATGAAACTTCATTCTTAAATCTAAGTTATCAGGATCGCGTAGCACAATTTCTCTTAGCTCATTTTGTGCGGCTGAATAATTTCCAGCTTCCACCAAGTGATGGAAACTAGCTAAAATAGTCAAGTCTTCATTTTGTTCCACGATGCTATTATCTTCGGGCAATTCATAACCGATATCCTTATGATATTGATACAGCACATAGCCCATCATGGCATACATTACCCAAGCAAAATAAATTTGAAACAGTAAGACCAAAAAAATGGACGTGTCAGGCTTATCTCCTACCAAGAAAAAATAGGCCGCATAAGCACCGCCATTCAGTAGCAATAAAAACACATAAAGAATGCCATAAGACCAGCCTATTCTACTGATTAAACTGACTAACATAAAGGGATTAATCGCCGAAAAAAAACTGTGGGTATAGGCAAGCGTCATTACACTGGCAGGTAATACCAATAAATAAAATAAAATAAAATTACTGACGATAATAAAAGAAGCAAAACTATTAATTTGTGTTAATAACAGAATAGGCAGTAAAAATAAAAATAATTGCTTAAAAGGTAGCTCATAATTTTCATTCAGCACCCTGAAACTAAGCTCAGGTGCTTGAAGTCTTCCTTCTGCTGTATTGTGTAGTATTTCCATACCATATTTAATTACTACAAATAAAATAGCGATAATAACGAAGATATTTGGAAAAATTGTCGCCAAAGAGGTAAATAGCAATAACGCAATTACACCCGCACCTTTAAGAGGAATAATAAAAAATTGGGGAATGATATCCCAAAAAGGCTGAATATTATTTTCTGGATCTGCCATCTAATGTCTGTTACTTTTCTTCTCGTTCTAAACGGTGTTGACGTATTTTTATTAAAGTAAAAATAGGGCCAGATAGTGCATATAACATAAAGCCGCCAAATAAGATGATAGGTGGATCGCTGGCAATAAGTGCAAACGTAAGAACTAATGCCAACATTACAACAAAAGGGACTTTTCCATGTAAGTCTAACTCCTTAAAACTGTGATAACGCACCGTGCTCACCATCAAAATACCACAAATAAACGTTAAAGGAAGTGCGATTACTGTGATAAGTGATGCATCAAAATCATTACTAGTTCCCGCCCATACTAAGCCTGCTAAACAGGCTGCGGCAGCTGGGCTAGGCAAACCTTGAAAGTAGCGTTTATCTTCAATACCAATTTGAGTATTAAAGCGAGCTAACCGTAACGCTCCACATGCCGCATAAACAAATGCCACCATCCAACCAAACTTTCCGGTTCCCAATAATGCCCACTGATAAACCACTAACGCTGGAGCCAATCCAAAAGAGACCATATCTGCCAAGCTATCATATTCAGCACCAAAATCACTTTGGGTATTAGTCATACGTGCAATACGACCATCTAAACCATCCATCACCATAGCTACAAATATTGCAATAGCAGCAGATTCAAAATCACCTCTAATTGCTGCTACAATGGCATAAAATCCTGCAAATAAACCCGCTGTAGTAAATAAGTTTGGTAATAAGTAAATACCCCGTCGTTGTTTTTTATCAGCATCATTCATTATAA
>CAYTAM010000066.1:0-6028 GCA_964435685.1 uncultured Methylophaga sp.
ACAGATTGAATGATTACGGGTATATTATACTAAGGTACTACGATGATAGCGTCATAGAAAATGAATAATTAATAATTTCAATTGACCAACTATACCATCGGTCAGTATAATGACGAATTTTGCATAAGCAGAAATTGAAAATATTAGTGATAAATGACAGTCTAGTACGCATTCAGCCGATTAATAATCTTTTGAGACGACAGCTTGTTACGCTGGTAGCAATAGTTTTAATGCTCCTTGTGTGGCGAGGTGCGAGTGCTTCATTAGCCTGCTTTTATGGTGGCAGTATCGTAATTGTTAATACCTTGCTGCAAAAGTGGCATTTGATTGAGTCGGTAAAAAAGGCCAAGTCAAATGCGGGTATGAATTTAGGCAAAGCATACCGTTGTGTTTTAGACCGGTGGATAGTAACCATTGTAATGTTCGCAGTCGGATTTGGGGCGTTAGAGCTTTTAGCGCTACCTTTGATGGCAGGGTTTGTTTTAATGCAATGTGTTTTGTTATTTGGAATCAACAATCAGGCATGACTAAAAAATATGGCTAGTGAAACGCTTATTCCCGAAGAATATACGCTTACCTCTGCGGGATATATAAAACATCATCTACAAAACTTGACGTTTGGTCAGTACCATGAGCTTGGGCCAAATGGTGATTTGGTAGCAACGGGCAATTGGGGTGTGGCCACTTCAGCACAAGAAGCCGTTAATATGGGGTTCTGGGCCATCAATGTTGACAGTATGTTGATGAGTGTTTTGTTGGGCGTCTTACTGATGTGGTTTTTCTATAGCGTAGCTAAAAAAGTAGAAGCGGGTGCTCCCACCGGCGCTCAAAATTTTGCTGAATGGATAATAGACTTTATCAACAGCAATGTTCAGGATTCATTTTCCGGAAAAAGCACACTGATAGCACCACTAGCATTCACCCTTTTTATGTGGATATTCTTACTGAATTTAATGGATTTATTGCCCGTTGATTTAATCCCTCAGCTTGCTGCGTTTGTAGGTGTGCATGCCTTTGGCATGGAGGCTCAGGATGTGTTTTTCAGAGTGGTGCCAACAACCGATCCAAATATTACTTTTGGATTAGCCTTTGGCGTGTTTTTCCTAATATTGTATTACAGCATCAAAATAAAAGGTTGGGGCGGGTTTATCAGTGAGTTAGCACTGCAACCTTTTGGTAAGTGGGCGCTTCCAGCTAACATATTGTTAGAAGGTGTCAGTCTTATTGCTAAACCTATTTCGCTTTCATTACGTTTGTTTGGCAATATATATGCAGGTAAAATGGTCTTTATTTTGATTGCGACGATGTACGGCTCAGGTTTTGCGGTGGCATCACTGGGAGGCTTTTTGCAAATAGGATGGGCGATTCTCCATATCATAATTATTACCATGCAAGCGTTTATCTTTATGACCTTGACAATTGTATATTTGGATATGGCACATCAAAAACACTAAAATTATTTAGTATTAACTTTATTACTTTAAACCGTAGGAGAAAAAAATGGAATCAGCATTAGTTTATATCGCAAGCGCATTTATGATGGGTATTAGCGCGTTAGGAGCCGCCATAGGCGTAGCTATGTTAGGCGGGCGTTTTTTAGAAGGTGCAGCTCGCCAGCCGGAGTTAGTGCCTATGCTTCGTACGCAATTCTTCATTGTTATCGGTCTGCTTGATGCGATACCGATGATTGTTGTTGGCTTGGGTATGTATCTGCTGTTTGTGGTTGCATAATAAAATAGCGTGTTTTAGTTTACGACTATTTTGTAATAACCAAGAGGTAAAACTATGAATCTTAATGCAACAATTATTGGGCAAATGATAGCGTTCGCGTTGTTTGTTGCCTTTTGCATGAAGTATGTTTGGCCACCTATCATGGCAGTATTGGACGAGCGCACTAGGAAAATTGCCGAGGGTCTGGCACTAGCAGAGCGCGGTAGGCATGAGCAAGAATTAGCTGAAAAGCGTGTACAGCAAGTTATTAAAGAGGCGAAAGATGAAGCGAATGAAATTATTTCACAAGCGCAACGCCGAGGCAATGAAATTGTTGACGAATCAAAAGATACAGCACGTGTTGAAGGTGAGCGTATTTTGACAACTGCTCAGGCAGAAATTGAGCAAGAAACCAATCGAGCAAAAGATGAGCTGCGCACGCAAGTGGCAAGTATTGCTTTAGCGGGTGCTGCCAAAATTCTTGATCGTGAGATTGATAAAAAAGCACATACAGCCTTGCTAGAAGAATTAGTAAGTCAAATCTAGGGGGCATTATAGAATGGCGGAAGCAATTACTATCGCTCGACCTTATGCACAAGCTGTATTTGATATTGCGAATGATAAAGGTGAGTTAAAGAAGTGGTCTGAGCTACTTGCAGTATTATCGCAATGTGTAGCACAACCAGAAGTGCAATCCATAATTAGTAGCCCAGCAGTAAGTGACGAGCAGGTAGTTGATCTGTTGGTCAATATCTCTGGCAAATTGATAACCAAGGATGCACGACATTTTTTGGCGATATTGGCTCAAAACAAGCGACTGTTTGTATTGGCCGATATTACGGTAATTTATGAAGAATTACGTGAACAAGCTGAGCAAATGATCACCGTAGATGTAACATCAGCATTAAAACTTACCGCAAAACAACAAAAGGATATCTCGACCGCATTGAAAAAACGTTTAGGTCGAGATATTGCCTTGAACACACGCGTTGATAAAACCTTGTTGGGCGGCGCGATTATTCGAGCAGGAGATCTTATCATTGATGGATCTGCCTTGGGAAAATTGAACAGACTGGCTAATGCCCTTGGCTAAAAGCTTGTTATAGAGGAAACAAAGATGCAACTGAATTCAGCAGAAATCAGCGACCTAATCAAAAAGCAAATTGAAAGCTTTGATGGGACAACTGAAGCACGCACAGAAGGTACGGTAGTCGGGATCACCGATGGTATTATTCGTGTTCATGGTTTAGCCGATGTTATGGCTGGGGAAATGCTTGAGTTTCCAGGTAATACCTTTGGTATGGCATTAAACTTAGAACGTGACTCGGTCGGTGCGGTGGTACTGGGTCCATATACCCACCTTTCAGAAGGTGACAGTGTTAAATGTACTGGGCGTATTTTGGAAGTGCCGGTGGGTGAAGCGCTTTTAGGCCGTGTTGTTGATGCTTTAGGTCAGCCTATTGATGGTAAAGGCGACATTAAAACTGAAGAATCATCCCCGATCGAAAAGGTTGCGCCGGGTGTTATTGCTCGTCAACCCGTTGATCAGCCACTACAAACAGGTTTAAAATCTGTTGATGCGATGATTCCAATTGGTCGTGGTCAGCGTGAGCTAATCATCGGCGATAGACAAACAGGTAAAACAGCGATTGCTGTCGATACCATCATCAATCAAAAAGGTACCGGTGTTAAATGTATCTATGTTGCAATTGGTCAAAAAGCATCGTCTATTGCTAATGTAGTGCGTAAACTGGAAGAGCATGGCGCATTAGAGTTCACAACAATTGTTGCGGCTTCTGCATCAGATACTGCGGCTTTACAGTTTATCGCGCCTTACTCAGGTTGTGCCATGGGTGAGTACTACCGTGATAAAGGTGAAGATGCGCTCATTGTTTATGATGATTTGACTAAACAAGCTTGGGCTTATCGTCAAGTATCATTATTATTACGCCGTCCGCCGGGTCGTGAAGCATATCCGGGTGATGTTTTCTATATTCATTCACGTTTATTAGAACGTGCATCACGCGTTAGTGCTGATTATGTAGAAAAGATGACGGATGGCAAAGTTAAAGGTAAAACCGGTTCTTTAACCGCATTACCTATTATTGAAACACAAGCCGGTGATGTATCTGCATTTGTACCCACTAACGTAATCTCAATCACAGATGGCCAGATTTTCTTAGAAACTGACTTGTTTAACTCGGGTATTCGTCCTGCGATTAACGCGGGTCTTTCAGTATCGCGAGTAGGTGGCGCAGCTCAAACTAAAATTATTAAGAAATTAGGGGGTGGTACTCGTCTTGATTTAGCGCAATATCGTGAATTAGCCGCATTTGCCCAATTTTCTTCAGATTTAGATGAGGCAACACGTAACCAAATCCAACGGGGTCAACGCGTAACGGAATTAATGAAGCAGCCACAATATCAGCCGTTATCCATTGCTGAAATGGCACTGTTATTATTTGCAGTGAATGAAGGTTTTCTTGATGATGGTGAAGTAGAAAAAGTCAGTGCTTTTGAATCGGCACTATTATCCTATATGAAGTCTAACCAAGCTGACTTGATGGATAAGATTAATACAACGGGTGGTTTTGATAAGGATATTGCAAGTGCCATGACAGCTGCGATTGAAAAATTCAAAGCAACCAGCAGTTGGTAATCGGAGCATAAGTAATGGCGAGCGGCAAAGAGATACGGACTAAGATAGCAAGCATCAAAAATACGCAGAAAATCACACGTGCGATGGAGATGGTTGCAGCGAGTAAAATGCGTAAAGCACAACAGCGCATGTCAGCAACGCGGCCTTACGCGGATAAAATTCACAATGTAATTAAGCATTTAGCTTATGCGCACCCAGAATACGTGCATGTGTATTTACAAGATCGTGTAGAAGAAAAGCGTGTGGGTTACATTGTGGTTTCATCTGACCGTGGCTTATGTGGTGGTTTAAATAATAATTTATTCAAAACGATATTAGGCGAGGTCGCTTCAAAAATTGACCAAGGCTTAGAGATCGATGTATATACTATCGGTCAAAAAGCAGCGAATTTTTTTAGCCGGCTACCAGTGAATAATATAGGGCAAGCAGCTCAGTTGGGTGAAGTGCCACATGCACATGAAATAGTAGGTGCGGTGTCGGTGATGTTAGATGCCTATGACGAAGGTCGAATTGATAGCCTTTATCTTGTTTATAATGAGTTTGTGAATACCATGACCCAACAAAACAAGATAGTTAAGTTGCTCCCTGCGAAAGATGAAGAGCCCAGTGAAGAAATGTCTCATAATTGGGATTATATTTATGAGCCTAATGCAAAAGTTGTATTAGATATCTTATTGGTGAGGTATATCGAGTCTTTGGTTTATCAGTGTGTTGTGGAAAATAGTGCTTGTGAACAATCATCACGCATGGTGGCGATGAAAAGTGCATCTGATAATGCCGGTGATCTTATTGATGAACTGCAGTTGGTTTATAACAAGGCACGTCAGGCAGCGATCACGCAAGAAATATCTGAAATTGTTGCCGGTGCAGCTGCGGTATAAAAATTTAAACGGGTTTAAAACCTAATATAAATAGTATTGAAAGAGGAAGTAAGATGAGCTCTGGAAAGATTGTACAAATTATCGGTGCTGTGGTTGACGTGGAATTTCCACGCGATAGCCTACCAAAAATATATGACGCATTAATCGTTGAAGAAGCTGGTCTCACGCTTGAAGTGCAACAACAATTAGGTGATGGTGTTGTTCGCGCGATTGCGATGGGTGTGACTGATGGCCTTAAACGTGATACCGCTGTTTCAAACACAGGTGATTCAATTCAGGTGCCTGTTGGCCAAAAAACATTGGGTCGAATTATGGATGTATTAGGTGATCCCATTGATGAGAAGGGACCTATTGGCGAAGAGACTAGAATGTCAATTCACCGCAAAGCACCTGCATTTGATGAATTATCGGCTAGTGATGAGCTGCTTGAGTCAGGGATCAAAGTTATTGACTTGGTTTGCCCATTTGCGAAAGGGGGTAAAGTCGGTTTGTTTGGTGGTGCTGGTGTAGGCAAAACTGTCAATATGATGGAGCTTATCCGTAATATCGCGACCGAGCATGATGGTTTCTCAGTATTCGCTGGTGTAGGTGAGCGTACGCGTGAAGGTAATGATTTCTACCATGAAATGACAGACTCAAACGTAATCGACAAGGTATCACTGGTTTACGGTCAAATGAATGAGCCACCGGGTAACCGTTTACGGGTTGCGTTGACAGGTTTGACCATGGCTGAAAATTTCCGTGATGAAGGTCGTGATGTGTTATTCTTTGTTGATAA
>CAYTAM010000066.1:6128-7635 GCA_964435685.1 uncultured Methylophaga sp.
CGTGCACGTAAGATCCAACGTTTCTTATCACAACCGTTCTTCGTAGCAGAAGTATTTACCGGTAGCCCAGGTAAATATGTAGCATTGAAAGATACTTTGGCTGGCTTTAAAGGTATTTTGAACGGCGACTATGACGCACTTCCAGAACAAGCGTTTTACATGGTGGGTGAAATTGAAGAGGCTGTAGAGAAAGCGAAAACACTGTAAGTTTCTAGGAGAGATACTATGGCGATAACTATACATGTTGATATCGTAAGTGCTGAAAAAGAAATTTTTTCAGGTGCATGTGAGGCGGTGTTTGCTGCAGCAACGATGGGTGAGTTGGGTATTTATCCGCGTCATACACCTTTGCTAACTAACTTAAAAGCGGGTGAAGTACGTGTGCTGGTTGATGGCAAAGAAGAGCGCTTCTATGTTTCTGGCGGTATGATTGAGGTTCAACCTCATGTGGTTACTGTGTTGGCAGACTCTGCAATGCGGACAGAAGATGTAGATGAAGCGATGGCTTTAGCAGTGAAAGCTGAAGCGGAACGTGCACTTAAAAATATGGATGCACAAGTGGATCTGGCAGAAACACGCGTTAAAATGGCAGAAGCAATGGCACAACTTCGCAGTATTGAACGGATGAGAAAAACAGGTGGCAGTCACTAAACTGGCTTAACGCTTAAAAGCTAACTAACCTGAAAGCGGGAAAAGAATCACGATATTTTTCTTTAATGTGTGGCAGAATAAGCCTTAATGATGTGTTATTAATAAGATTATTGACCACCCTTATCCTGTTCTCAGGTTAAAATATAAGACCGCTTTATTTATAGTGAAGCGGTTTTTTTATGAGTGCTGGAAAACATGTACATTTTATCTAATTTAGACAGAAAAGAAGGGATCGGATACAATAATAAAAATACAGGTTTTTTAGGAGAATACGGTGGAAGTTATTACCTCATCAAATGTTAAAAATAGTATTGGTCCATTTATGGATTCAGCAAGGAGAAACCCTGTTCTTATTACCAAGAATGGCCGTCCATCAGTTGTTGCTTTACCTGCTGAAGAATATGAAAGAATGAAGTTGGATGCTCTGAGAAATACTCTAGCCATAGGTGAAGAGCAGGCTGATCGAGGAGAATATGTGGAATATAGTCTAGATAGTCTCATGAAAGAATTAAAACTAGAACAGCTTAATAGTGCTAAATGAGCTAAGGCTAAGCCCAAAGGCTAAAGACGATTTAAAATTGATAGGTCATTATACGTATAAAAACTTTGGCATAAAACAAATGGAACATTATCTAAGAAAAATAGATGATGGATTTATACTGATTCGATCGGAACCAGAAATAGGCATTGTTCGAGATGAAATTAAAAAAGGGTATCGGTCATTTTCTGTTGAAAAACATATTATCTTTTATCGTATTTTGGATACTAAAATAGATATCATTGGCATAACACCTGGAAAAATGGATGTTAAAAGTCATTATTCCAATACAAAGAGAATTTCTTAAATGTCACTCAG
>CAYTAM010000067.1:0-7610 GCA_964435685.1 uncultured Methylophaga sp.
TAAGCATTTCCTTATGCTGGCATTATTGGTTATATTTTAACCATTTATTGCTCTATAGAGAGCATAGCTTCTTTCGGGAATATGTCTATGATCACACGGTACCCGACATCTATCCTAGCTTAGCTTGGTTCAATCATATGTAAATGCCGTCCCACAGCAAGCCATGCGCCTATGATACCTAAGCTTGCTCCTGCAAAAGGTAAGATCATAAACATAAAACCACCAAACCAGTGTAGGCTGAAATTGCTACCATAATGACCAGCAAGTTCGTTGATGGGGCCGGATAGTAAGCCCATGGTGAACACTAATGTTATCCATGAACACAGCCCACCTAAAAAGCCGTACCAGAAGCCGGTGTATAAAAAGGGGCGGCGAATAAAGCGATCAGTGGCGCCAACCAGTTTCATTACTTTGATTTCAGATTCACGGCTTAGTATGGCGAGGCGGATAGTATTGCCGATAGCTAATACCACACTCAGTGATAGTAGAATGGCTAAAATACTGATGCCGCGCTGTACCATTTTGTTGATACTACGAAAACGCTGCAACCATTCCATATCTAATTGTGCCTGCTCTACTTTGGGAAGCTCATTAAGTTTGCTAACTAATTGAGTTATCGTTTCTTTTTCGATACTACTGTCTGTTGGTTCAATAATAATGATAGCGGGCAGGGGGTTGGTAGGCAGAGAATCAAGCACATCGCCTAAGCCCGATAGTTGCCGAAATTCTTCTAGTGATTGTTCGGCAGATTGGTAATGAACTTGTTCGATAGTAGGCCATGCTATTAACTCATCGCTCAGCTGTTGTGCTTGTTGCGGGCTGATATCTTGTTGTAAAAACAGGGTAATTTGGCTGGAGCTATCCCAACGGTTACTTAAACTTGACATGTTTTCTGAGAGTACAAATAAGCCAGCAGGTAACACCAGTGCAATGCCGATAACGGTAATAGTCATCAAACTTGCTATAGGTTGTCGCCATAAACGCCCTAAGCTAAACAGCATCACTTGCAAATGGCGAAGCAAATAATTGCTCATACTAATCGCCCTTGTTGGAGCATAACTTGGCGGTAGGGCAGGCTTTGAATGAGATCGATATCATGGCTGGCAACAAATACGGTGACACCGACTTGGTTAAACTGTTCGAATAACTGCATGATTTCGCGTGATAACTCAGGGTCAAGATTACCTGTCGGTTCATCTGCTAATAAAATAGGCGGACGATTGACAACCGCTCGGGCAATACCCACACGCTGTTGTTCACCACTTGATAAGGCAACAGGCAGATTGCGCTCTTTACTGAGTAGACCAACTTTATCCAGTGCAGCACGTACCCGACGACCTATTTCACGGTGGTTTTCTCCCGCGATAACTAAAGGCAAGGCGACGTTATCGAAGACGGTACGATCATGTAATAAATTATGATCTTGAAAAACAATGCCGATCTGGCGGCGGTAAAAAGGAATTTTACGTTTAGGCATACGGGTTAAGTTCTGATTATCAACCAGTACTTGTCCGTGGGAACTACGTTCAATAAGGGCGATAAGTTTGAGTAAGGTGCTTTTACCTGCGCCAGAATGCCCTGTCAAAAAAGCCATTTCACCTTTATCAAGCTGTAAACTTAGCCCAGATAACGCTTCATAATTATTGGGGTAACGTTTGTAGACGTCGGTTAAATTAATCATGACTTATTCAGATCTTCCCTAGTAACGCATCTACAAACTCTTCAGCTTCAAAAGGGCGAAGATCATCAATGGTTTCACCCACCCCAATATAGCGAATAGGCAGTTTGGTTTTTTGTGCAATGGCAAAGATAATACCGCCTTTTGCGGTGCCATCCAATTTAGTTAAGGTAATGCCTGTTACACCAATGGCCTCATTAAACTTCACTGCTTGCGATAGCGCATTTTGCCCTGTACCAGCATCAAGCACTAACATCACTTCATGTGGTGCCGAGTGATCGAGCTTCCCCATCACCCGTTTCACTTTTTTTAATTCTTCCATTAGATTGTTCTGTGTGTGCAGCCGTCCAGCAGTATCGGCGATTAAGATATCGATATTACGGGCTTTAGCCGCTTGTAAAGCATCAAAAATAACCGATGCTGAATCAGCACCACTTTGTTGGGCAATAACGGGGATGTCATTACGCTGTCCCCAAACTTGCAGTTGTTCTACTGCTGCCGCTCTAAAAGTATCACCTGCGGCGAGCATCACTGACTTGCCTTGACTTTTAAATTGTTTAGCTAATTTGCCGATAGTTGTTGTTTTACCTACACCATTGATGCCGATCATTAAAATAACGAAAGGATCATTTTGCTCAGTGATGACCAAAGGTTGGCAGCTAGGTTTTAAGATATTGACCATATCAGTAGACATAGCGGTAAATAATGTGTCGGCATCATCTAATTGGTTACGAGCAATACGTTGTGTTAAATTATTAATAATCGTTTGGGTGGCATCAATGCCTAAGTCAGCTGTTAATAGCTGTGTTTCAAGATCTTCTAACAGATCATCATCAATTGCCTTTTTGCCAAGAACAAGTGAAGCAAAGCCCTCAGTGAATTTAGCGCTAGTACGCTTTAAGCGACCCAATAAACTGCTTTTTTGTGGTGACTCTGCTTCAGCTATGGGAGTAAAAGGTGGGATTACTGTATTATTTTCTGCTTGTGTTACCGCCTGCTCAGGGGGGGGTACTGCTTCAGCGGCTTTATTTTTTTTTCGTAGGAAACTAAACATATAGTTGGCTTGTCGTTACAATTGAGTTTTTAATAAAACAATTTTATCACGGTTGTGAGGGAATAATGCTTAACAAATTTAAAACAGCGATAGGGCTAGTATTGCTATTGCCAGCAATAGCGGTGGCAACGGTCAGTGAGTTTCAGCTTGATAATGGTTTGAAATTATTTGTTAAACCAGATCATCGTGCGCCAGTGGTGGTGTCACAGGTTTGGTATAAGGTGGGGTCGAGCTATGAATGGAGCGGCATTACGGGGATTTCTCATATACTTGAGCATATGATGTTTAAGGGTACTAAAAATTTAGAGCCGAATGAGTTTTCACAAATTATTGCGGCTAATGGCGGGCGGCAAAATGCTTTTACCAGCCGAGATTATACTGCCTATTTTCAAACCTTAGAAAAAGATCGCTTAGCAGTCAGCTTTCGTTTAGAAGCAGAGCGCATGAGCAACTTAGTGATTGATGAAACAGAATTAATAAAAGAAAAAGACGTGGTTGCTGAAGAACGGCGATTACGCACTGATGATAACCCGCGATCTTTATTACGCGAAGCTTTCAATGCTACTGCGTTTATCAATAGCCCTTACCAGAATCCTGTAATTGGTTGGATGAATGATATTGAAAATTATACAGCCGATGATCTTCGTCTATGGTATCAAAAATGGTATGCACCGAATAATGCGATAGTTGTAGTGGTGGGTGATGTGGATCCAGAGGCGGTTTATAACTTGGCGAAAAAGTATTTTGGTCCTTTAAAATCAGCAACAATAGCCACCGTAAAACCTCAAATTGAAGTTGAACAGAGTGGTAAGCGGACTATAGAAATTAAAGCACCTGCAAAATTGCCGTATTTTATGATGGGCTGGAAAGTGCCCGTAGTGAAAACAGTGGAAGCAGAATATGCATGGGAACCGTATGCGCTAGAAATGTTGGCAGGTATTTTAGATGGCAGTAATAGTGCCCGCTTTACACGTTACTTAGTACGAGGTGAAGAGCTTGCCGCTAGTATGGGCACTGGCTATAGTTTGTTTGCACGATTATCAGATCTTTTTATTGTGGCGGGTACGCCGGCAAAAGGTAAATCAATTGATGAGCTACAACAGGCTGTTATCGCCCAGCTGGATAAAGTGAAAACAGAATTAGTGAGTGAAGTAGAGTTAAACCGTATTAGAACACAAGTGGTAGCCAATGCAGTCTATGAGCGCGACAGTGTGTTTTATCAAGCGATGCAAATAGGCATGCTTGAAGCGGTGGGTTTAGATTGGCGATTAAGTGATGTCTTTGTCGAAAACATACAAGCGGTGACCGCAGAGCAAGTACAGGCAGTAGCTAAAAAATATTTGATTAATGATGGCTTAACTGTCGCCGAACTTATTCCGATGCCTTTAGATGGCAAGCAACAACCAATGCCAGCAGGAGATCGTCATGGCCACTAGATTTTTAATTGCTATCGCACTATTCGTTGTTGCAACACAAGGGTATGCCAACCCTAAAATTGAACATTGGTTAACCGAAAATAAAGTGCCGGTTTATTTTGTTGCGGCACCCGAACTACCGATGGTTGATATTCAAATTGTTTTTGATGCAGGTGGAGCTCAGGATGGTGAATTATTAGGGCAAGCTTTATTAACCAATGCCATGCTTAGTGAAGGTGCTGGTGGTTTGGATGCTGATCAAATTGCTGCGGCATTTGATGATGTGGGCGCTCGGTTTAGCAGTGCGTCACAACGTGATATGGCGGTGTTGAGTTTGCGTAGCTTAACGGCTGACTCAGCATTAAAACCGGCATTGGAGGTATTCCATAAGGTATTGACTGAACCAGATTTTCCACAAGCCTCATTTGATCGATTGCAAAAGCAAGTGTTGTTAGGCTTACAGGCTGAAAAGCAATCACCCTCAGCGGTTGCAGCACGCGCCTTTTACAGTAATGTGTATGGTGACCATGCTTACGCAGCAATGCCAGCAGGCAATGAACAGAGCGTAGCGTTAATAACGGTTGCTACCTTGAAAACATTCTATACCAATAATTATGTGGCTGAAAAAGCGACGCTGGTTATTGTCGGTGCGTTAGAGCAAGCACAGGCAAAACAAATAGCGGAGAAAATCAGCCGCGATTTACCGAAGGGTGAGCCTTCTAGCATTGCAATGGTGCCAGATCTAACGGCAGCAAAGACAGTCAAGATTGCACACCCATCATCACAAACGCATATAATAATGGGACAGCCAGGCATTAAACGGGGCGATAAAGATTATTTTGCTTTGTATGTAGGTAACCATATTTTAGGTGGCAGCGGTTTGGTATCAAGGCTAAGTGATGAGTTGCGCGAAAAACGGGGTTTGACCTATAGTGCGAATAGTTACTTTATACCCATGCGGCAAGCGGGACCATATCAATTAGGTTTATCGACACGTAATGATCAGACACAAGAAGCGGTAGAGGTATTACGTGCTACGCTGGTGAAGTTTATTGAAGATGGACCAACAGCAGAAGAGCTAGTGGCAGCCAAACAAAATATTACTGGTGGCTTTGCGTTGCGTGTTGATAGCAATAGCAAGATCATCGGCTATTTGGCAATGATTGGTTTTTATGATTTGCCACTGGATTATTTAGATAACTTTAATGACAAGGTAAATGCAGTGACGGTTGAGCAGATCAAAGAAGCATTTTCTAGACGGATCCATCCCGATAAAATGGTGACCATATTAGTAGGCGGCGACGCTGAGTAATCAACTACGTATTATTGGTGGTCGTTGGCGTGGTAGAAAATTAGCCTTTGCTGATGTTAATGGTTTGAGGCCTACTCCTGATAGAGTACGAGAAACGGTATTTAATTGGTTGCAAGCTGAAGTAGGCGGCGCACACTGTTTGGATTTGTTTGCAGGCAGTGGCGCACTGGGCTTTGAAGCCGCTTCTCGTGGTGCTGAATCGGTCACGTTAGTTGAGAGCAGCCCTGAGGCAACTAAACAGTTGCAAGATGCTATTCAACTATTGCAAGCTGATAATTGCAGTGTAGAAAAGAAAACAGCCCAGCAGTTTATCGCAGGTAGTTGTAAACGCTATGACATTATATTTATCGACCCACCTTATGAAGAAAACGTATGGACAGAAATTTCAAATCAGTTGGTCAATAAAGCGCTTTTGGTAGATAATGCACTTATCTATATCGAATGTCCGAGCAAAGGCGACTTACCGGAGTTACCTAAAAACTGGCAGTTGATAAAAGATAAAAAAGCAGGCGAAGTAAGATACTGCTTATTTCTAAATGAAGCAGGAGATGCTGCGTGAACACAACGGTTATTTATCCTGGAACATTTGATCCCATCACTAATGGGCATATTGATTTAGTGCATCGTGCTAGTAAATTATTTGATCGTGTTATTGTTGCCATCGCCATCAATCCGAGCAAAGCACCTACGTTTAGCTTACAAGAACGTGTGAAGTTGGCTGAACAGACGCTAGCTGGTTTTAGCAATGTTGAAGTGTGTGGCTTTGAAGGCTTATTAATTGATGTTGCCAAGGAAAAAGGTGCTAATGTTATTTTGCGAGGCTTGCGCGCGGTATCTGATTTTGAACATGAATTTCAATTAGCCGGAATGAATCGCAAAATGCAGCCTGATGTTGAAACCTTATTCTTAACGCCTGCTGAGCAATATACCTATATTTCATCCAGTTTAGTACGTGAAATTGCGGCATTAGGGGGCGATGTATCAGACTTTGTACCACCTTGTGTAGTGTTGGCATTAACAGCAAAATTAACTTGAACGTCTAATAACCGCTAAGATCATGGGTATGCAATGATAAACTGGAGTTTAAAATGTCGTTATTTATAACCGACGAATGTATTAACTGTGATGTCTGCGAACCAGAATGCCCTAATAGTGCCATTACAGAAGGTGAAGAGATCTATGAGATTGATCCCGCGTTATGCACTGAATGTGTAGGGCACTTTGATGAGCCACAGTGTGTAGAAGTGTGTCCAGTGGATTGTATTCCAGAAGATCCTGACCATGTGGAAACGCCAGATCAATTAAAAGCTAAATATGATGTACTAATGGTGGCGGTAATTTAGCGGTTTGTACAATTAATACCTATTAAATTAAGACAAAGATAATGGAAACAGATCCAGAACAGAATATAGAAAAGCGTATACATAAGATAATTGATCGCGCAATATGGATAGTTATAGGAATAGGTGTTTGCTTGGTTGGCTATGGGTTATTTCGTGGTTTTACAATAATATTATCAATATAAATGAGCACAGAACCTAATCCACCTGCTTTAAACCAGCTGACTATCGTCATAATTTGGTTTACATTAATCCTTGTTGCACTGGCTCTTATTTTTAACCACATGCTTGATGAAATTAATAACCCAAATCAAAAATTAGCCGTGTCTTTTAATGAAAATGGCAATAGAGAAACTGTATTAAAGCGTAATAAACATGGCCATTATGTGGCTCCTGGGAATATTAACGGCCAATCTGTAGTGTTTTTTTTAGATACAGGTGCAACGCTAGTCGCTATACCTGAACATATTGCCAGCGAACTAAACCTAGAAAAGGGTCAAAGTTTTATCACGCAAACAGCCAATGGCAACAGTAGATCCTACCAGACTATGCTGGCTTCTGTTTCCTTAGGTGATATCGTGATGACCAATGTGCCCGCTAGTATTAGTTCGGGTATGGAGTTTGATGAGATTTTGCTAGGAATGTCATTCTTGAAGCATTTAGATATGGTTCAACAAGGCAAAACCTTGACGATTAGCCTGCCAGAATAGCTTTGTTATACTATATAAGCCTTAATATGTTTTGGTAAACAAACCAGAAGAGGCACAATGGCTACATTTAAAATTATTGTACTAACTATTATTGTCACCGC
>CAYTAM010000068.1:0-7570 GCA_964435685.1 uncultured Methylophaga sp.
ATCAATGAACTACCCCGCCGCAAGCGGACGGGGTATCCCAAAGGAAAAGGTTATATTTCTCCTCGCCGCAAGCGGCGGGGAATATAACCCCAAGGGATTCAAAATAGCCCTAAGGAGCCTCTGAAGAAGTGTTATTTACAGAAATCAGAGATTTATTGAAAAATAATTCCTCAAAACACCATAACAAGCCGCTATCCATATTGTTTTGATAGCGGCTTGTTATTTTGTTGTTCTAATGCCCAGTCAATATGCTCTTTAACAAGTTCGTTGCTTGATTCGCGCTTATGCTGTAATGCATCAATAATATTGAGATCAGACTTAGCATTACCCAATGCCACTGCGATGTTACGCAACCAAGATTGATGGCCAATTCGCCGGATCGGGCTGCCTGCTAACCTTGTTAGAAACTCTTGCTCCGTCCAAGCAAATAAATCTAGTAACTGCGGCGCATCTAAATCGTTACGTGGAAAAAAGTCTGGTAGCGTTGTCATTTGAGCAAATTTATTCCAAGGGCATACTAACTGGCAATCATCGCAGCCATAGATCCGGTTGCCCATCATTGAACGAAACTCAACCGGAATAGCACCCTGCAACTCAATCGTTAAATAGGAGATACAACGCCTAGCATCCACTTGATAGGGCGCGACAATGGCTTGGGTGGGGCAGACATCAATACAGGCGGTGCAGGAGCCACAATGCTCCTTTACCGCCGAGGTCAACGGTAAGGGCAAGTCAGTGTAGATTTCGCCCAAGAAAAAATAAGATCCGTGTTCTCGGTTAAGTATATTAGTATGCTTACCGACCCAACCGATCCCTGATTTTTCTGCTAGTGCTTTTTCCAAAACCGGTGCACTATCACAAAAAACACGGTAGCCCATATCCGCTACCTCGGTTTTTATTTTCTCTGCAAGCCGCACTAAACGCTTGCGCATCAGCTTATGATAATCTCTACCCAATGCATAACGAGAAACAAAACCCAACTGATCATTCTCTAAAACGGACCACGGCTCTGCCGCAGGCTCCGGCCAATAGTCCATACGAACAGTAATCACTCGAACCGTATCAGATACCAGTTCTTCAGGTCGGGTGCGTTTAGTTCCATGATGAGCCATATAAGCCATCTCACCATGAAATCCCTTTGCTAACCACTGTGTTAAATTCTTTTCCGCTACCGTTAAATCAATATCGCTGACACCAAGATCCTGAAAGCCATAGTGTTTTGCCCAATCCCGCATTGATGCTAATAAATCATTCCCTGACAATACTGTATTTAACTCACTCATGCAGGTTATTATACCTGTGAGCCTTCAAGTTGCAGAATTTATGCGTTATCCCCCAATGATCTTGTATCTTACCCCGTCAAGCTGCGGGAGTGACGAAAAAATGTAAATCTGTAACTTGAATAGTCACAGGTATAATAATGGGTAAATACTTAAATACATGGGCACACTTGGAAATTTATGATTAATTTACCTGATGATCTTTTCTCTGCAGAACAAACGCGTGAGATGGATAGCGTTATATCTGAGCAACATAATATACCGATAGCAACATTAATGGCGCGCGCGGGTACTGCCGCCCTCGCTTCAATCAAAGAACATTGGCCTCACGCTAAACGGATATTGATCCTCTGCGGTATCGGCAACAATGGCGGCGATGGCTTTGAATTAGCACTGCAAGCCCTCGCTGAAAGCTACCATGTTACTGTTATTCAGCTAGGAACTGCGCAGCTTAGCGCTGAAGCCTCTGCTGCTCGTGATGCGTTTTCAGCTACGGGTGCTGAAATCCAACATTTTAAGGGTATATTACCTGCAACGGATGTGGTGGTTGATGCACTGCTTGGCACCGGACTTAATCGTGATGTTAGCGGTGAGCTTAGCGCTATAATCACGGTACTGAATAAACTAAAGCATACGCCCGTTTTATCACTTGATATTCCTTCTGGTCTCCATGCTGATACAGGGTTTGGGCAAGGTCAAACTGTTAAAGCAACTGTCACTCTTAGTTTTCTAGCTCTAAACAAGGGGCTGTTTTTAGAAGATGGCTTATATTATAGCGGCTCTATTTGCTTCGATCCTTTACAGATCCATGCCTCTATTTTAACCACCTTTAAAGCGGATGTTCGCCGCATAAGCTTAAGCTCTGATGCCACTTTACTTTCACCGCGAGAGCGTACAGGACACAAAGGTCTATATGGTCATTTGCTTGTTATGGGAGGTGATCAAGGCATGTCTGGTGCAGTGCGTATGGCAGCCGAAGCGGGGGCTCGTGTTGGTGCAGGTTTAACAAGCATTGCAACACGGAATGCACACAGTGCCCTGCTTACCCTTACTCGACCAGAATTGATGTGTTATGGCGTAGAAAATACCGATGATTTATCGCCGTTAATTAAACGTGCCAATGCCTTAACCGTGGGCACGGGCTTAGGGCAAACTGCATGGGCTGAATGTTTATTTCAAGCGGCTATAGAATCCCCTCTACCTATGGTAATTGATGCCGACGCGCTGAATATCCTCAGTCACAATCCTCATCACCGTGATAACTGGATATTAACGCCTCATCCTGGAGAAGCGGCACGGTTATTAGGCTGCACGTCAGCGGAGATTCAAGCCGATCGTTTTCAAGCCGTACAAGCACTACAACAACGCTATGGCGGTATTGTTGTACTTAAAGGATCGGCAACATTAATCAATAATGGTGAAACACCTACTCGCTTATCTACTTGGGGTAATCCAGGCATGGCAAGCGGAGGCATGGGTGATGTGCTTACAGGCGTTATTGGCGGCCTGTTGGCACAAGGCTTACCACTTATGGATGCTGCCTGTGTGGGCGTAACATTACATGGTATGGCAGCAGATAAATCTGCCGAGCAAGAGGGTGAACGTGGTATGCTCGCCATGGATCTAATGCCCCATCTTCGCCATTTAGCCAACCTTATCTATTAAGGAGCCTCTGAACACATCATGAAACCATGGACTAGCCATTTAGCGGATGAAGCTGCTACCCTAAAACTAGGTGCTCATATAGCGCAGTTCTGTCCCCCGCAACAATTCACTATTCATTTAGAAGGCGAATTGGGCGCAGGAAAAACAACATTGTGTCGCGGATTATTACAGGAACTTGGTCACCAAGGCAATGTCAAAAGCCCCACTTACACACTCGTTGAACAGTATGATTTTGCCGATCGCTCTGTTTTCCATTTTGATCTATATCGCTTAGTAGATCCAGAAGAACTCGACTATATTGGGCTTGATGATTACATGAATTCGAATTCGCTTTGTTTAATAGAATGGCCACAACAAGGTGGCAATTACCTGCCTAGCCCAGATATAATAATCAAACTAAAGTATGATGAAAATAGCCGACAAGCAAATATATCCGCTTGTTCAGAACTGGGCACAAAACTATGTGCCAAACTAGATTGTTAATGATAGGAAATAATAAATGCTCCGTGTATTACTGAGTCTTATTTTATTTACTTTTACCGTCACTGCTTGGTCAGCGCAGGTCGAAGATCTACGTTTATCACATTCTGTTGATGGCTCACGCTTAGTTATTGATCTTGATAAGGAAGTTAAATACCGTTCTTTTACATTAGACCAGCCCCATCGCCTCGTTATTGATCTTCAGCAATCAACACGAACCCAACAACTTGTCTTACCTGAACTGCCTACACCGCTAATTAAAAAAATTCGTTCGGCACAACGAGAGAGCACCCTTCGCCTAGTTTTAGATTTAACAACAGCTGTAAAATATCAGACGCATAAATTAGCGCCCGATCAATTTCGTCCCCATCGGCTGGTGATAGATTTGCACGATCATCATCAGCCGGTAACGCCCATCACCAAAGAAACAATTGAAGCTACACCGCAGCCAATACAACCCGCAACTACTGTCGAAACTGTCATAGCTGCAAAGCCTAAACCAGCTGTGACTATCAAGCCCACACCGCAACCCAAGCGAGATATCGTAATTGCTATTGATGCCGGGCATGGCGGCAAAGATCCTGGCGCAGTAGGCAAGCATGGCACAAAAGAAAAAGATATTGTGCTTGCTATTGCAAAACGCCTAGCTGACTTAGTAAATAAAGAACAAGGAATGCGCGCCTATTTAGTACGCACTGATGATTATTTTTTAACTCTTAGGCAACGCATAAATAAAGCTCACCGCCAAAAAGCAGATATGTTTATTTCGATCCATGCCGATGGCTGGCATAGCAGACAAGTAAAAGGCGCATCTGTTTATGTGCTCTCTAAACATGGCGCCAGTAGTGAGGCAGCGCAATTATTAGCCGATAGAGAAAATGCTGCCGATCTGGTTGGTGGTATTAGCTTGGACGATAAAGACGATCTACTCGCCTCAGTATTACTCGATTTATCTCAAACCGCTAGCCTGGAAGCCAGCATTGAAATTGCAAATTCCGTTTTATCGGGTCTAAAACGTGTAGGTAATGTCCATAAAAAGCAAGTAGAATCTGCTGCTTTTGTAGTATTAAAATCACCGGATATTCCATCGATATTGATTGAAACAGCGTTTCTTTCCAACCCTGCCGAAGAGCTTAAACTCAATTCTGCCAGTCATCAAAATAAACTAGCACGCGCCATGATGTCAGGCATTCGCAATTATTTTCAACGTAATCCTCTACCAGGCACATATATGACTCAGCAACATATTGTAAGCCGAGGCGATACACTCAGCATAATTGCAAGGCGTTACCAAGTCAGCATGAGTCAATTAAAGACTGAAAATAATTTATCAACTACCGTTCTTAAAATAGGCGATGTACTGCTTATTCCATAAGCTATTACACTACTCATGTCTGTAAACCGCATTCACGCTCTCCCCCTCCACCTCGCTAATCAAATTGCAGCAGGAGAAGTAATTGAACGCCCCGCTTCGGTTGTTAAAGAGTTGATTGAAAACAGTATTGATGCACACGCCACCCAAATTGATATTGATATTGAAGGTGCGGGCAGCCAACTTATCCGTGTTCAGGATAATGGCGTGGGGATCCATCCTGATGATCTCAGCATTGCGCTCAGCCGCCACGCGACCAGTAAAATTCATTCCAGTGAACAGCTCAGTCAGATCAATAGCCTTGGCTTTCGTGGTGAAGCCTTACCCAGTATCGCTTCAATTTCCCGTTTAAGCCTTACTTCGCGCCAAGCAGAACATGAGTACGCTTATACTATTACCGGAGACAATACTGAAAGTGCGCCTACATCTCACCCTTATGGCACCAGCTTTGAAATACGTGATTTATTTTTTAATTTACCTGCGCGGCGACATTTTCTCCGTAGTAACAAAACAGAACAACAGCATATTCTAACGACTATTCAGCGACTTGCTCTAAGCCAATTTAATATTGGCTTTCACTATAAATATGCTCACTCAACTAAACTAAAATTAGCCATCGCCAATACCAGCGAACAACAACAACAGCGTGTTGCTAAAATTTGTGGCAATAGTTTTATCAAAAATAGTGCGTATATTGATCAACAATATACCGATATTGAACTAAAAGGTTGGCTTGGCAAAGCAGTAGCACATCGCTCACAAACTGATGTGCAATATTTCTTTATCAATGGGCGTGTTATTCGTGATCGCGTTATTAGTCATGCTATTAGACAAGCCTACGGTGATCGTATTCCAGCAGGTCGGCAACCCGCTTATGTATTGTATTTAACGATCCCGCTTGATAGTGTTGATATCAATGTTCACCCAACAAAACATGAAGTACGCTTTCGTAATGCCCGCTTAATTCATGGACTGATCATTGCAGCCATACAAGACGCACTTATCAGTGAGCATAGCAGTAAACTGGATAGCATCGCTGAAGACACCTTAAATTCAGCTAAAATTGCAGAACAAGCACACAGTTACCACCTGTCAACATCATTTAATGATACTACTGTTAAATCGAGTACTACTTTTGGACACGCCCTCACCCTACTTGAGCAACGTTACCTTATTAGCCAAACAACAACAGGCTTATTATTATTAGATTTGCAATACGCCAGCCAACAATTACGCTGCCAACAACTATACGATGCTATTAATAGCAATACCTTACGTTGCCGCCCGATATTAGTGCCGATAGTTATTAGCACTGATCACCCACAGATTGCTACCGCTAAACAACACATGATCTTATTAGAACAGCTCGCTATTAAGCTGGAACAAAAACCAAATGGTCTCGTTGTAACTGGAATTCCCAGTCTATTGGCCCATGTAGACGTAAAAGATTTTATACAGTCTATTTTAACGGCATTAAACCATAAGCAGCTAAGTAAAAATCAGCTTATTGCTGTTATACAACAGCAGATCCCACTTGTTGTTATTGAAAATATCGAGCAAGCTAATCAGCTTATTGAGCAATTAAATATGCTACCTATTACAAAAAAATGGTGCATACTCCTTGATCAACAAGCACTAAGTAGCTTATTCTAAACACTATCGCCAAATCTCATTATCATTTAATTTGTGATTTTATAGTGCATATAAAAAGGTAAGTTGTATGGAAAGAATAGTAGCATCAAAACCTTCTCTTATTCCGGCATTTTTGGCATTACTCGTTGTAGTGATCATAGGTTATATCTTATTTTTTAATCTTAAACCCAGTAGCAATATTGAGCATGATATCAATCCGCCTATTCAAATCATTGATACTCCCCCACCATTAACTATTATTATAGAGCCCGATGAGCTGCTCCAAAAAGAGCAAGAAGCAGAAGCCTTTGTCAGCCAGCTTGCAATAGCGACCGAAGAATCCGTTACTGTTAGTGAAAACAATAATCAATTTGTTCGTCATGACAGCCTTATTACCTTAGCAGGTACCGATGTTACCCTGCTGGCAATTAAGGATATCGTGCAAGATGAAACCATCGCTGATGATGCCCTATTCTATGTTCACCTAGTTACCGAAGATGATGTGCAAGGTCTCTGGGGGATTGTGCAGGCAGGTTTAATTGATACATTTCGCCAAGGTTTACGTATTGAAGGCATTAGTAAAAATAGAGATATGCTTCAAGCGGTGATCCCCGCCAATGCTGATGAGCAGTTACCTTCCGGTTTAAGCTCTTTTCTAGGGAAAATACTCTCTGATAAAGTAGACAGCAGTTATATTTATAATTTCAACACAAAAAAAATGGGCCGTGATCCTGATCTTATCCACCCTGACCAACAATTAATCGTAATTCACTTTTCACCTGATGAGCTTAAACAAATTTATCAATTCTTTGCAGAACAACGTAATCAAGATATAGAAACGTTTGGGATCAACGATTAATATGGGTATTTCTAAAAACCTCAGTGTGATTTAGAGGTGTCCATATGCTGGATTTATTTTTTCTAGTCATTGTCGCACTCATTATTGGTGCGGCTTTTATTGTAGCTAAAAAAGGCTAACTAACCCGAGTTCTGTATAAGCAAAATATTTGAATAACGCTTAATAACTTTGTCATTGATCCTTCGGTTACTGCGTTTCCGTAGGCTTTTTAGCGGGAATCTGGTATTTAGAATGGAGATCCCGGCTACAAAACCTACCGGGATGACGAAAAACAAGTTAAAC
>CAYTAM010000069.1:0-7545 GCA_964435685.1 uncultured Methylophaga sp.
ATTCAATTATTTCGTAATAAAGTGAGTGCGGCGAAAAAGATATTATTGCCCACAGCGATTGTGAGTATGGTATTGCTCAGTTACCCAGTGGGTGATTATCTAATGCATCCATTAGAAACACGATTCTCAAAACCAGAGGTCTTACCCGATACTATTGATGGCATCATTGTATTGGGTGGTGGTGAAAATTTAAAAATATCTATTGGTTGGGACACCGCTGAGGTGGGAGGAGCGGGGGATCGCTTTATTGCTGCTGCACAGATTGCTAAACATTATCCAGATGCCCCTATAATTTTTTCTGGAGGCAGTGGTTTGTTGCGGTTTGATACCACCACAACCGGCGGTGATATTGCACGTGATTTATTCATTGCCGTTGGTATAGACCAAAATAGACTCATCATTGAATCACAATCGCGTAATACCCATGAGAATTTTGTATTATTAAAAGATAAGTTACCTGATGTTAATGGCACTTACCTGCTTATTACATCCGCTTTTCATATGCCAAGATCAATGGGTATTGCACGACAGCAAAATATTAATGTGATTGCCTACCCCGTAGATTATTACAGCAATAAAGCAGATTTTCGTCAGTGGGATTTTAGTTTGCTAGAACATTTACAAGTATTAGAACCGGCATGGCGAGAATGGATAGGTTTAACAGTTTATTACTGGACAAATAAGACTGCTGAATGGTTTCCAAAACAATAATATAACGTAAGCTTGTTGCATAAGGTAAAATAGCGTGATTATAGGTTTATGGAGCGCCCGATGAAGGCCAAAGAATTACAATTATTAGTGATTGATGCACTAGAAGATATAAAAGCGGAAGACATTCAGGTATTAGATGTTACTACGATGACCGATGTGACCGACTTTATGATCATCGCCACAGGTAAATCAACACGTCAGGTTAAAGCATTAGCCAACTCAGTGAGCAGCCAAGCAAAAGCCGCTGGTATTATACCTATGGGTATGGAAGGTGAAGATGTCGGCGAATGGGCATTGGTTGATTTGGGTGATGTGATTGCTCATATCTTAACGCCTGAAATGCGTGCAAACTATAATTTAGAAAAATTATGGAGCGTGCCTGAGGATGTCGATCAGGTTTTGGCTGAAGATTAACCTCCCCAACCATGAAGCTGAATTTATTGGCTGTGGGTACCAAGATGCCATCATGGGTGACCGATGGCTATCAACAATATGCCAAACGCTTACCACGTGAGTGCAGTTTGCATCTGCATGAAATAGCACCCGCAAAACGGGGGAAAAGTGGTAGCGCTTCCCAATGGATGCGAGAAGAAGGTGAGCGTATTCTTGCTGCAATTCCTGACGACCATCAGGTCGTTGCGTTAGATGTGAAAGGAAAAACATGGTCGACAGAACAGCTGTCACAACAATTACAAAATTGGCAACAAGATGGTCGAGATGTGTCGCTAATTGTAGGTGGTCCGGACGGTTTGTCAGATGACTGCTTAAAACGTGCTAATCAAAAGTGGTCATTGTCGGCACTCACCTTTCCTCACCCTTTAGTGCGCATAGTAATGGCTGAGCAGTTGTACCGTGCTTGGACGATATTACAAAATCATCCGTATCATCGCGGATGAATTTCCCTAAGATTTATTTAGCATCCAAATCACCCCAGCGGCGTGAACTTTTAACGCAAATTGGCGTCGAATTTTCAGTGTTATCGATTGATGTAGATGAAAGTAGATTACCAGCTGAAGCGCCTGTTGACTATGTTCAGCGTGTCGCAATAGCTAAGGCGCAAGCAGGCTGGAATAATCTAGATGAAGAACGTCAGCGACCAGTATTAGGATCGGATACTTCAGTAGTGCTAGGTGATACTATTCTAGGCAAACCCAAAAATGATGATGATGCTAGCAATATGTTACTGCAATTATCAGATCGTGATCATCAGGTGATGACTGCGGTAGCAATTGTATCGGACAACCAAATACTATGTGAATTGAGCACGAGTGTTGTGAGTTTTGCAGAATTAACTGAAGCGGATATCAATTGGTATTTATCGACCAAAGAGGGTATAGATAAAGCGGGTGGCTATGCAGTACAAGGATTAGCAGCCATTTTTATTAAGCAGATAAAAGGCAGTTATTCTGGCATTATGGGCTTGCCAGTGAGAGAAACAGCAATATTGTTAAATAAATTATCGGGAAGATAATATGGGTAGTGAAATATTAATCAATGTAACACCCAGTGAAACCCGCGCTGTTGTGGTGGATAACGGCGTGTTGCAAGAAGTGTACATCGAGCGTAATGAATCTCGCGGTTTAGTGGGTAATATTTATAAGGGCAAGGTCTGTCGTGTGTTACCCGGAATGCAAGCGGCGTTTGTCGAGATCGGTTTAGCGCGCGCTGCATTTTTACATGCCTCTGATATTTCTATACCACAAGGGCAAAGCGGCGATTTACATGAGACAGGTGTGCCGCCGATCACCTCTTTATTGCGTGAAGGCCAAGAGATCTTAGTGCAAGTTATTAAAGATCCTATGGGCAGTAAAGGTGCTCGTTTAACCACGCAACTGTCAGTGTCATCCCGCTATTTAGTCTATATGCCTGAAGCGCAAGGTATTGGCGTATCACTTAAGATTGAAGGTGAGGAAGAGCGAGAACGACTCAAAGAATGTTTAAGTAAAAAGCTAGAAACAGATACCGCAGGTTATATATTGCGAACCGCGGCTGAAGGCGTGAGTGAAACAGAGCTATTAACTGATCTACATTATTTACAGCGCTTATGGCAAAAGCTATCTGAGCGAAAATCATCGGTGAAATGTGGTGATCCTTTGCATGAAGACTTGCCTTTGGCACTACGTTCCTTGCGAGATCTGTTTGCTGATGATTTTGAACGTATTCGGATTGATTCAAGTGAAACCTATCAAAAGGCGGTTCAGTTTGCTGAAGAGTTTATCCCTGAATGTGTGCCGTTATTAGAGCACTATAAAGGCGAGCGCCCGCTGTTTGATTTATTTAGTGTTGAAGATGAAATCAATAAAGCATTAGGTCGTAAAGTTTCGCTTAAATCAGGTGGTTATTTGATTTTTGATCAAACGGAAGCGATGACAACAGTTGATGTCAATACTGGTGGTTTTGTCGGGCATAAAAATTTAGAAGAAACCATATTTAAGACTAATCTGGAAGCGGCACAAGCCATTGCACGTCAATTAAGGGTACGAAACTTAGGCGGCATTATCATTCTTGATTTTATTGATATGAAAGAGCAACAACATCGTGATCAAGTATTGCGCACCTTAGAAAAAGCGATGCTACCCGATCGAGCGCGGCATAATATTTGTGGTGTTTCAGAACTGGGCCTAGTCGAAATGACGCGCAAGCGCACGCGAGAAAGTTTAGAACATATTTTATGTGAACCTTGCCCCTGTTGTGAAGGCAAAGGTTATGCTAAAAGTGCTGAATCAGTGTGTTATGAAATATATCGAGAAATTTTACGTGAAGCCAAACAGTATGAAGCAACACAATTCTTAGTGTTAGCGTCTCAAGATATTATCGACCGATTGAACGATGAAGATTCCACACATTTAGCCGAGTTAGAGCAGTTCATTGAAAAGCCGATCTTGTTTCAATGTGAAACGCAATATAACCGTGAACAGTTTAATGTGGTATTGATGTGATACTGCGTGGATTACAGATCATCAGTAAACAATTGCTCTATTTGGCGGTTGTTATAGCCATGCTGTTAACGCTACTGATAGCGTCGGTATATTGGTTATCAAATGCGGTTGAACAACGCCAAGATGAAATGGCTTCTTGGGTGAGTGAACAAGTAGGTTACCCCATTACAATTGGTACTGCACGTCTAGACTGGGTAGGGCTTGAGCCCAAGCTTCAAATTGGAGATATTGCGATATTAAGTGAAGAAAATCAACAACAAATAGTAACTGTTGGGGAACTTCATGTAGGGTTAGATTTAATTGCAAGTATACAGAGTGGTCAAGCTACCTTTAATGATATTACTTTGAATAATTTAAAGCTGGCGGTGATCCGTGATCATACGGGGCAGATCCAGTTACGAGATTTTAATTTGCCAAGCGCGCACTTTGACTGGCTGACATGGGTAAAGCTACTTAGTCGCTTTCATTTTAAAAATATTCATATTGATTACACCGACCAATTTAATGCGGCATTATCGGGGCAGTATGAGATGTTGAGTGGCACGATTACTCATCAGGATGAACGGTGGACAATAACAGGTGATGTAGAGCTACCAGCATCACTAGGTGATAATATAATATTTAGTGCACAGGCGGAGTTAAATAGTGATGCCTCTCAAATTGGTGTATGGCAAGGAGATGGAAAGCTAATTAATTTGCAACTAGGCGCATTGGCAGACGACTTCGTCTGGCAAGATATTATGGTGTCAAAAGGTGTTATTACTGCACAGCTTTCTGCAACAGGTGTTGGCTCGCATATTGATTCGGTAACGACAGAGCTAAATTTATCCCAAGTAGAACTTGTCAGCAGTGGCAATGATTATCCCACGGTAACGCTGGATATGATACAAGGTAGAACTGAGTGGAAAAAAGCCGAGGATGCTTGGCGATTATCAGGGGAATTGGCAGTATCAGCAAATGGCGATGATTGGCCAGAAACAGCGTTTACAATTGATCAAAATGCACAGGGTGATTGGCATGTTGTCAGCCAGTATTTACGTTTGAGTGATCTCACTTCGCTAGCACTATTATCAAATAACACGCCTGAAATTATTCGACAGCTACAAGCTGCCGGGGATATTGAAGCCCTTAATTTACGTTATTCAGCTGATAAAGGCTTAACCGAATTAGCCTTTAAACTACGAGAAGGCGTATTTTTACCTTGGCAAGACTATCCCGGCGTAACAAACCTGACCACTCAAGTGAATTGGCAAAATGGCTTTGGTATTATTCGTTTAGATAGCCGTGATCTCACCTTGTATGCAAAACCATGGCTAGATGATGCGTTATTTTTTAACGCCATTACTGGTGTATTGCGATTAGAATATGAGCAACAACAATGGCAGCTTTACAGCGAAGGATTACACGTTTGGAATGACGATCTAAGTGTGCAGGTAGAGGGTGAAATTAACAAGAAGGTGGATGGCAGCATCATTAATGATCTGAAAGTAACACTTAATGATATTACGGTGAATCAGTGGGAAAAATATATACCAACAAAGGGATTTGACCCGGATTTTAAAACGTGGGCAGATGATGCATTTGTAGCAGGAAAAATTGCTACGGGTGAAATCATATTAAAAGGTGATTTAGCAGCATTCCCTTATGAAAAAGAGCCTGATAAAGGACAGTTTAAGATGGTTTTGCAAGCGGAGGATGTGCAATTACACTATGCACCAGGCTGGCCTGATTTGACGGGATTAACGGGTACAATAACGGGATCGGGCAATGATTTAATTATAAAAACTAAACAAGGAAAAACAGCGGGTTTTGATTTTATTGATGTAACAGCAATTATTACAAAATTAACGGAAAGCAAACCTATTTTACGTGTTAAAGGTGATGTAACAGGAACCACAGCAAAAGCATTACAATTTTTGAATGATAGCCCATTAAAACAACGTTTTGGAATAGTGGCAGACTCAGTAACAGCGAAAGGCAAAAGTAATATAAATTTAAATCTAATGGTACCGTTGGCTGATGTAGACAATATCATGGTATCAGGTTACGTTAGTTTTAAAGATAGCCAGTTGAGTTATAAGGCATCACCTGAAATCAGCATGACGCAGATCAATGGAAAATTATATTTTAGTGAAACGGGTATGCAAGCAAAAAATATTAACGCCACAGCTTTTAATGAGGCGGTAACCATCAATGTTAAGCCTGATGGATATAAAGCCATTATTTCTATAGCCAGCCATATAAGTACCAAAGAAGTTAATACTATTTGGCCGAAGAAATTACCTTTATATATCACTGGCAGAACTGCTTACAAAGTAGATTTAACAGTCATAGAGAAGGATCTGGGAGAATTTTATCTTGATGTCGCTCTTAGTTCGGATCTAAAAGGGATCACATTAGCAATACCCGCACCAATGGATAAAACTGCGACCCAAGTAATACCCTTGAAGGCAAGTATGCAAAATAGTAATAATGCATTAGTGTATGCCATCAGTTACGGTGATGTGTTTAATGCCGTAATAAAGCCAAAAATGCCATTATGGCAGGGTGAAATTAGGTTTGGTAAGGGCGAAGCTGTGTTGCCAAAAAATGGTATTAAAGTAGCAGGACAACTAGAAAGTATATCGATTGATGACTGGCTTAAATGGGCTGATAAGCAAAGTGGTGACAAGATGCCATTAGTAAACAGTATTGATCATATATCGCTGACAGTAGCTAAACTAATGGGTTTTGACCAGACAATAACAAACCTTAATTTAACAAGTCAAAAAGATGCGCAAGGTTGGCGAATAAATATCGATAGTAATCAAGCAAGAGGCTATATTTATTTGCCGGATGATTTAACGGGTTCAGCAACCATTAAAGTGGACTTGGAACGGCTAGCTATTACACTCCCTAAAAAGGATGGAGAGGTTAAACCAACGCAACAAGCACCAGCAATGTCATTATGGCCAAGTATTGATATTTCAATTGGTTCATTATTGCTGGATGATAAGCTGTTGGGGAAATTAGCCTTAAACGCAACAAGGACTGAACATCAATGGAAAATTAATTCGGCACAATTAGCCTCGGATGTGTTTACCCTTTCTGTTTTAACAGGCATGTGGACTCAATCAGCCGTTGATAAAACAGATCTTCAGCTACAATTAGCAAGCAATGATTTAGCTTTATTGTTGGCTAATTTTGGTTATCAGCAGGCAATTGATGCCGAACAAATAATAATGAAAGCAGAACTCTCGTGGCCTAATACTCCTGCTGATTTCGAATTGGCTATATTTACAGGTACTTTAAATATGACAATAGGAAAAGGCACCTTGCAAGATGTTGCACCAGGTGCGGCAGGTCGAGTACTTGGATTAATGAGTATTACTGCATTGCCTAGGCGATTATCACTAGATTTTAGTGATTTATTTGGTAAGGGTTTCACCTTTGATTCAATAACCGGCGATTTTAAGTTTAAAAATGGTCAGGCAATAACTGATAATTTTATGCTAAAAAGTGCAAGTGCTGAAATCAAGATTACCGGCGATGTGGATCTTGCCAACCAACGCTATGATCAATACGTTATTATTACCCCCAATGTCTCCGCTACATTACCGCTTGCAGGCGCAGTTGCTGGCGGCCCAGTAGGTTTAGGTGTAGGTACGGCAATTTTGCTGATTGATAAGATAACAGCGACACTTTTTGATAAAAATATTATTAACGTGATTAGCGCTAAATATGCGCTAACAGGTTCTTGGGACGATCCACAGTTAAATGCTGTTACATCAGTTGAACCTACCAGAAAAATCCAGTAAAAATATTATTGTGGGATTTATGATAGACAGTTACACAAAAAAATTTACATCCACCCACTAGGAGCTTGTCCGAGAATAGAAATCGTAGCGAGGGGAAG
>CAYTAM010000070.1:0-7377 GCA_964435685.1 uncultured Methylophaga sp.
AATTCTTCACACCAAGCTTCAATGTGCCTTTGTCTAGTTCGACGGTGCTGAGAAGGTCCATCAGGATATAACTTTTCACTTCACCTCTGCCGAATCCGCTCTCTCCGTCAAAACGATTACGATCGCCCGAATACAGTAGCTGTAGGCGGTTGTGCCAGTTCGGCAGCGTTTCATGTTCAGCATAGGCGGTTAGCTTGAGTGGCGGGATGCGGTTGCCAATCAGATAGGCATTAAAATCCCCATCATCATTGGTATCTAGCTTACCCTCCATCCAGGTCAAGGTTCCTCCCATGTTCCACTTTTCTAGTGGCTGTGCGTCAAAAGAGGCTTCTACGCCATAAATGCGTTCTGGGGCACGAGATACCACAAATGGTTCTGTGATAGTACCAGGGTTATTCAGCGAGGTACCCAAATCTGAAGTATTATAAAAAAATGCCAGTTCTGCCTGCACTGTCGACCAGTTACCGCGGATCCCCAACTCGTAGTTGTCTACAACCTGGGTTTCAGGACGTATATTTTTTACGGATGCTCCATTAGTTGCATTGCGCAGTGTCCGCCCAATTTCAGGCACTGCGAATCCTTGTGAGAAAGAAGCGAAGCCACTGATCTCATCGGTAAAATAATAGGTTAATCCCAAATTAAATGCCGAGTCGTCATAGTTGAGAGTACCGCCTTCAATGCTGTTGTTTCTGACGGTAGTGAAGTCATCTACTTCAAATCGAATAAACTCATATCGCGCACCGCCATGCAGGCTTAGATTATCAGTTAAATTGAGTTCAACTTGCACGAATGGTCCAATGGTGTCCTGCTTCATTTCGGGAACCTGAATTCGTCCATCTTCGAGAGGCTGTTTTGTTTTCTCATTGAGCAGATCTACTCCCCACAAGATTCGTCCACCAGAAAGCAAATTATGCGGTGTTTCAATATCCAAACGTGCACCAACTCGTTGAGAATCTAGAAAGGGCTGTCCACCACCAGAAAAAACCCTGTCGGGGAAGTAGCCAAAACGTGCCTTAAAATCACGGTAATAGACTTGCGTTTTGAGACGACTTCCTAAAATATTATCGTTACTATAAATGAAATTAATTTGTTTATTTTCCATCCCACCTTTCTTACCTAGCACTTCGCCATCGATGGCTGTGGTCTTCTGTTCGCCGACTACGCCATTTACCAAAAGGGTCTCTACATCTTGTTTGATATTGTAATAATTGGCGGATATCTCGAATCGTTGCTGTGAATCAAGATCAAAGCCAAGTTTACCAAATAGATTATAAGCATCCGTCCCGCCACCTCTGGTACGTGTATCTTGTGGGATCCGATCGCCGTCGCCATCAAAGAAGCCACCGGTCTGCTCAACTGAAGCATTGAAGATATAATCGACTTTTCCTTCACTGCCTTCTACTCCTTGAGCTAGGCGCTTACGGAAACTTTCTCCAATATCAGTAGGCGCAAATCCGATAGTGATGTCAGTGGTGAGTTGTGCCGGACCTTCGCCAGGTCTCTTGGTGATGATATTTATAACGCTACCCGTACCACCCAAGCCATAAATAGCAGTAGATCCACGCAACACCTCAATGCGTTCGATTGCTGCTGGGTCAATACTCTTAAGAGCACGTCTGCCATCTCGCAGCGAGATAGTCTGAGGTACGCCATCAATCAGAACAAATACATGTCGCCCTCGCAGAGTCTGTGTTGTGGTCGATAATGCTTCTGTACTGGTCGCCATTCCGGGCACTGTATTATCGAGGATCTCTCCCAAATCACTTGATAATACTGATTGCTTCTCGATCTGTTCACGACTGACTATGGTAACGGCTTGTGGGGAATCAGCAAGTAATCCTACGCTTCGAGTCCCAGTTACTACCATGGGCTTTAACTGTTCGGCTTCAGTATGCTTCTGTGTCACTGCTAGTCGTTGAAGAGTTACCGTGTTGTCTTGGATATTATAGTCAATACCCGTGTTTTCCAGCAATTGGCTCAATGCCTGTTGCACAGAATATTGTCCCGTTAAGCCTTGGCTATTTTTACCTGCTGTTAACTGCGCATCCGCGGATAATAAAATATCCGCCTGACCGGCAAATTCACTTAATACACTGCTTAGTGTTCCCGACGACACGTTGTATTGTCTGGTTTGAGAGGCTACAGCTGTTGTTTCTTCGGCAATAGCCACTGTCCCGATCATTGCTGTGTTTAACAGCCCTCCCAAAATTACCGCCTGAATAATTAAATGAGTTTTAGATTTACGCATGCTATTTTCTGCTCCTATATGGATTTTAATATTTAAGACTTAAAACGAGTTAAAAGCCTCACTTACTAACTATGCCAATTGAGAATGAAAAAAGGGCAACAAAAGGATGATTTTTTAATTATTTTGCCTGAATACTGATCCGCAGCGGCGTAGTACGATTGATAGTGATAGGCAAAGAATCTTCTAATGCCATTAGAATACGGTCAACATCATCAATAGGATAGGCACCTACCAGCCGTAAATTTTCAACTGTATAATCATAAGAAATACGACCTTTGTAATAACGATTTAACTCATCAATAAAATCAGCTAAGCGCATATTGTCAGCAATAATAACGCCTTTAACCCAAGGTGATGAAGAGGAAGGCTCCTGTTGGCTTATGGAGGAAAAACTATTCTGGTTAAACGATATTTGTTGCCCTGCTTTAATTTGTCTGGCTTGAATCTGATTGCTAAGCTGGGCTTTAACCACACCTTCCATAACTGAAACAACGGTTTTATTTTCTTTATCTCGAACACTGAAACGCGTGCCCAGCGCCTGTATGCTGCCGAATTTTGTATCAACAATTAAGGGGCGTTTTTTACGGATGAGGTGAGTCGTTGTGTCCTGTGCTGTTTCTATATAAATCTCACCACGGAGCAGAGTAATTTGCCGTGTTGTTAATGTGTATAAAACATCAACATCGCTGTCGGTGTTGAGCCAGATCTTAGAACCATCTTCAGCAGTAAATTGACGAATTTCTCCGCGGGCTGTTCGATATTGCGCATCCCAGTATTGGTGGCGAACCCACTGCCAACCCGCGCCTGTAGAAATAAAAACAACGGCTAATGATTTTAATATATTTCGTCTACTGAAGACGGATGTTGTTGATTCATTCAGAACAATACGCGATGTTTCGATAGGAAGATCATTAAACCGGTGGCTAATATGTTCAACTTTTTGCCATGCCTGTTGATGCAATTCATTTGATGATAACCAATACTGCCAGTCTTTGCGCTGTTGATCTGTTACTGATTCTGATTGCAAAAGCGCAAACCATTCGGCAGCCTGTTGCAACAAATCATGATTAAGATCGTTACTGTTCTTAAATGTCTGTTCCATCAATCATCACTTTCTGCGATTAACAAACAATGCAACATGGCTTGCGCCATATAATTTTTAATTGTTCGTTCAGAAACTTGTAGCCGCTGCGCAATCAATTTATACGTTAAGCCATGCAGTTGAGAAAGTAGAAATGCTTCACGTACAAGAGGAAGAAGGCCATTTAATTCCTGATCAATTCTGCTCAGTGTTTCAATAATAATCACATGTCTTTCAGCCGAAGGTGCCGTTTCTATTGGCAACACTGCGATCGCTTGCATATAATTTCGCTCAATTTCTCTGCGCCGCCAATAATTGACAACCAAACTATGGGCAATGGTGGTTAAATAGGCTCTTGGTAAATGTAGATCTAAGGGCTGCTTCTTCTTCAATATTTTAACAAATGTATCCTGACTTAAATCAGCCGCCTGTTCAGGACATGCTAGTTTTTTGCATAACCAGCCATACAACCAATGATAATGTTCATCATACAAAATATGGATCTGATGATGGTTCAGACTTTGATTTTGAGGCGATAGCGTGTTAAGAGAAGGCATTGTCAGACACATTCTAAATGAGAATAATTCTTAATTATATATGGTTTATTATTATATTTAAAGCATTGATAACTGTAGTATCCAGATCGCAAGGCGTGAGAAGAAGTTAGTCCTTATCAAATGTTGCACAATTTATCGTTTCGTCACTCCCGCATGTTACCCAGTCAAGCTGAGCACAAGCTTGACCGGAGATACAAGTCTTGCTTGTGCGGGGATGACGTGTAAATTATGCAACTTGAATGATTACGGGTAGATTACGGCTTCAAGCCTGCCGGAATGACGAAGAAGGAAAACTCAACCGAAACTCTGCGCCCGGTTCTTTATTCACTACGTCAATTTGACCACTCATATTAACCACCATTTGATGAACCAAGGCTAAGCCAATACCCGTGCCCACTGTTTCACGAGTAAGTTCATTTTCGGTGCGATAGAATAATTTGAAGATCTTTTTGATCTGCTGTTTATCAATGCCAGGGCCATAATCTCGAATAGTAAATTGCACTTTGCCTTGGCTTAGTTTTTGGCATGATAATTCAATTCGTTTTGTTTGCTCTTTAGCTGAAAACTTAATGGCATTATCGACTAAATTAATCATGATTTGGCTAAACCAATCTTCATCTACTGCAATTTCTGCTTTAAGCGCATGTTCATCACACTGCAAATCAAACTCAAAACCTGCCCGTTCAATTTGGCTAGATACTTTTAATTGCACACCATCCATTAATTCTGCAACCGTTATTTTTTTAAGCACCACACCTTGTTCATTGCGGGTCATCTTTGCTAGATGCAGTACATTATTAATGAGTCGAGATAGACGCTCACTTTCATCAAAGATAAAATCATAATAGGTCTTTTTCTTGTCTTCACTTGCCCAGCCTTCGCGTAGCATTTCGCCATACATTCTGATCGAGGTGAGGGGTGTTTTGAGCTCATGACTAACCGCTGATACAAAGTCCTGTTGTTGGTTAGCGAGGTTAATTTGACCTACGCCTAAGCGATACATTAAATAAAAACCCGCTAATAATACAAAGCTCATCAATGCCGCTAGCCACATAATCACTTTGCCACCCGGCCCTGCCGGTAACTCGGTAATGCTAAACAGTAATTCAATATCACTTAAGGGATCAGATAGGCGGGTTTGATATAGCAATTCACCGCTTAATTCTCGGCTATTTGATAAATAGCCTCTAGCTGAACGACCACTAAATGCGGCTAATACCTCGCCTTGGTAAACCACTAATAGCTGACTCATCTGAGCAAGGGCTGTTTCAGAAAAAGCATGATGTATCGCATATTCTATAAATCTCTTTTTTTCAATTAATAGCCCTTGAATATAACGCTGATCATTAAGCCAAACCTTGCGAAACAGCACAAAATTACCGCTCTCTAATTGGCTGAACTCAAAGGGATCAATTTCACTTTCAAAGGTATTGATGCGCAATGACGTTAAATCTGTTTGAATAGGTGCTGATGATCCCTCCATATCAGCATCATATTTATCCTCTTCTACTGCCATTGGAGCGGGTAACGCATTTTGTTCAAATCGAGCTGATTTGTCACCTTTTGTTGTTGGTTCTAATGGTCTTTCTTTGCTTTCCGTTTGTTGTTGTGCCGCTAATTCTTTTTGTTGATAACGCTGTGTTAACGCTAAATCTTCTACTCGACCTAATGTATTTTGTTGTGACTTACTTTTAGCCACATTATTTTTTAATTGATCAAATGCTGCTTGCCCTTGAATAGGCGAATCTTCATATTCCGCAACTTGTTCTGTAGCAGAGCCAGACGTTAATGTAATGCTGTCTACACTGCTAAACACATCATCTAATGTGCTGCTGATCTCTGATATTGTTACTTTGGGGGTGGCACTTTTTCTCGGCTGATCTTTATTAAGCCTATCTCGTCTAGCAAGATCGGTTCTGCCATTATTGTCACTTTTAACCAGATTATTTTGGCTTAAAATCGTTTCAATTTGCTTATGTAATGCTGTTCTCTGTGCCAATTCAGCACCCGAAATACCATAATAACTAGCATCCGTTGTTAATTCTGGCATCATGGGTGTCATCAACTTGCCACTAGAATCAACCTGAAAATAACCAATAACACCAGGTATTGCTGATTCAACAGGATAATTAGAAAGCGGTGATCGTTGAAAAAAACGTGCCTCAATTTCACCCACTATATTTAAAAAAGCATAGTCAGTAAAAGGGCGTTGTTCTTCAGTTTCAATAAGTTGTAGAAACTGATTATCAATTCGGTTTGCTAATTCATCTGCCATGCGCTGATGTTGATGAAAGGCTTCCCACTTTAAGTGACTATAAGATTGTTGAATTAACACTGCTGTGGGTACGGCCAAGGCAAGAAAAAATACGATTAGCCAGCGGCGTAACGATTTTTTATCCAAACCTGCTAATTTACTGCGCAACATTTAAACGATACCCCGCACCACGCACTGTGATTAAATGCTGTGGATCTGACGGATCTGACTCAATTTTTCGGCGTAATTTAGCTATATGAATATCTACTGTGCGTGTTTCTAAATCGATATTTTCTGCATAACCCCACACCTTATGCAATAGCTCATCACGCGACACCGGTCGCTGCCAATGTGCGGCTAAATATAACAAAATATCCATTTCACGGCGGGTGAAAGTGAGTTCTTTGCCCTGCCGCATTGCGGACAGATTTTGGCTATCAATGGTAAGTTCGTCACCTAGTTGAATATTACGCTGCTGATCTACCACACTGTGAGTGCGTCGCAACACCGCTTGCACCCGTAATACTAACTGGGCGATAGAAAACGGTTTGGCCACATAATCATCTGCACCTAATGATAAGCCTTCGATAATATCTTCATCACTGCTTTTAGCGGTGAGCATAATAATAGCTTGATCACGATCGTGCTCACGGATCTGATTACAAATTTCAAAACCATTGATGCCCGGCAACATCACATCAAGCAAGATCAAATCATATTGCCCCGTTAATGCCTTTGCTAATCCTTCTGTACCGTGGCCCGATGATTCAACCTCATAACCATGATAGACAAACACATCAATCAGCCCTTCGCGGATGGCGACTTCATCTTCAACAATTAAGATCTTTATTTTTTGCATGCGGTTAGTGTAAATCTTTGTTGGGTTTGATATGTAACTTTTTTGTAAAAATTAGTCGTTAATTGCTTACCAAAGTGTGTCTATTTAACTCATTCAAGTACACCTAAACTATGACCTGTAATCAACCAACTTAGGTTAAGAAAGTTCGATCTATCTTTCGTCATTGATCCTGCGGTTACTACGTTTCCGCAGTATTTTAGCGGGAATCTAGTTCTCAAATTATAGATTCCGGCTAAAAGCCTACCGGAATGACGGAGCTTATTGACTCTCCCAACCTAGGTTCAAACAACCTATAGGAGAAATATTATGACTCTAATAACAAGATTATGGGTCTATGTCGTTTTAAGTGGGCAATACATCTATTTTTTATAGACACAG
>CAYTAM010000071.1:0-7249 GCA_964435685.1 uncultured Methylophaga sp.
CGTGCCTACGTTGACATGGGGCTTATTTCGTTCAAATTTCTCTTTAGACATCTCTTATATCTCCGTCAAACTTAATTTATAAATAAACAAAGACAAGAAAACCTTGTCTAATCCAAACTATTTCTTTATCTAGGTGGAGCCCGCAATCAGAATCGAACTGATGACCTCATCCTTACCATGGATGCGCTCTACCGACTGAGCTATGCAGGCCTAAATAAAAAACCCCAAACAGAAAACTGCTGCTCGGCAACTGCTCCTGCGTTACTCTACTAAGTTACATCCATGTAACGATGCATTTTCTGCATACCGTCCATCCATGGACATAAACAGATTGTGCTCCTGCATGTTCTGCATACCGTCCATCCATGGACATAAATGGAGCGGGTGATGGGAATCGAACCCACGTGATCAGCTTGGAAGGCTGGAGTTCTACCATTGAACTACACCCGCAAACACTACTCTCTATACCATTAAATACTATGGTGGAGGGGGGAGGATTCGAACCTCCGAAGGCGGAGCCGTCAGATTTACAGTCTGATCCCTTTAGCCACTCGGGAACCCCTCCACGAGCAAAGCAGGGCATTGTCCGTAATATTGGGCTTATTGTCAACCACTAAAGCCTAATAACTTCCAGTGACGGCTATAGTTTATTAGCATAGCGCCCGTTATTGCGCAGTTTATTTTAAAGTATTATTTTAGATGTCAATCTGAATACCATTTTAGAAGTCATTTCCAAGCGTTATCATACAAGGCTTGGCATCGTATTTATATAATAGAACTGCTGGTCTTATTTGGCATTGGTATTCCACCTTTTTTATCAGCAAAACTTTACTGCGGATTTTCTACAATAATCACTGCACACATATCAACAGGCGTAGTATACTGTCTTTCTGCGCTTTTTATTTTTGGAATTAGGAGTTTTTATGGAGCAGTACCGCGGTACTACGATCCTGTCATATCGTCGTAACGGACATGTTGTTATCGGAGGTGATGGCCAAGTAAGTCTTGGCAATACCATTATGAAAGGTAATGCACGCAAAATTCGGCGGTTATATCATGATAAAGTGATTGCTGGCTTTGCTGGCGGCACAGCGGATGCATTTACCTTGTTTGAGCGCTTTGAAGCCAAACTTGAAAAGCATCAAGGCAATTTAACCCGTAGCGCCATTGAGTTAGCCAAAGATTGGCGAACAGATCGGATGATGCGCCGCTTAGAAGCACTATTGGCAGTTGCAGACAGTGAAACATCACTTATTATTACCGGTAACGGTGATGTCATTGAGCCTGAAAACAGTCTAATGGCTATCGGTTCTGGCGGCCCTTTCGCCCAGTCAGCTGCCACAGCATTGATTGAAAATACCGAACTTTCTGCCCATGAAATCGTCGAAAAAGGTCTTCATATTGCCGCCGATATTTGTATTTATACTAATCATAATCTCACCATAGAAACTTTAGAGTCAAAATCATAATCTTATGCAAGCATTAACACCCAAACAAATCGTACAAGAATTGGATAAACACATTATTGGTCAACAGGCCGCCAAAAAAGCGGTTGCAATTGCACTGCGAAATCGCTGGCGTAGAAAGCAGTTATCTGCCGAATTACAACATGAGATCACACCTAAGAATATTTTAATGATTGGTCCAACAGGTGTGGGGAAGACTGAAATTGCCCGTCGTTTAGCCACCCTTGCCAATGCGCCTTTCATTAAAATTGAAGCGACCAAATTTACTGAGGTCGGTTATGTCGGTCGCGATGTTGAATCCATCATCCGTGATCTTGCTGAAATGGCGATGAAAATGTTACGTGAGCAAGCGGTTGAAGCCGTTAAAAATAAAGCTGAGGATGCCGCGGAAGAACGTATTTTAGATGCACTACTCCGCCCCGCTCGTGGTCAAGATGAAGCTGAGGATGACTCTACAACCCGCCAACGTTTTCGGAAAATGTTACGTGAAGGAAAATTAGATGATCGCGAAATTGAGCTAGAGCTAAACGCGCCCAGTGTTGGCGTAGAAATTATGTCACCTCCCGGTATGGAAGAAATGACTAATCAATTACAAGATATGTTTCAGAACATGGGTGCATCACGTACTGCAACTCGCAAATTAACGGTTGCCAAAGCATTGCGAGCATTAGCAGAAGAAGAAGCAGGCAAGCTGATTAATGCCGATGATCTAAAAGCACAAGTTATCGAAGCAGTCGAACAAGATGGTATTGTTTTTCTTGATGAAATTGATAAAATCACCCACCGCAGCGAAGGCGGTGGAGGTGGCGCTGATGTATCACGCGCGGGTGTACAACGCGATCTATTGCCCTTAGTTGAAGGCAGCACCGTTTCAACAAAATACGGCATGATGAAAACAGATCATATTCTATTTATTGCCTCAGGGGCATTTCATTTAAGCAAGCCTTCTGATCTTATCCCTGAATTACAAGGTCGCCTGCCTATTCGTGTTGAATTAGATGCACTTGGTGCTGATGAATTTGTGCGTATTTTAACAGAGCCTGATGCCTCATTAACCGAGCAATACATTGCCTTATTAGGCACCGAAGGTTCAACACTCGCCTTTAATGAAGATGGCTTACAACGTATCGCAGAATTGGCCTGCCAAGTGAATGAACAGACCGAAAATATAGGGGCGCGTCGCCTACATACTTTACTCGAAAAGTTACTTGAAGATATTTCATTTAATACCACAGAAGATAACGCGTCTAACACCCTCATTGATGCTGACTATGTAAATCAGAAATTATCTAGTCTGGTTGAAGATGAAGATTTATCACGCTATATTTTATAAAAGCCTATTATGGAAAATAGCTCTCCACCAAGTGACATAACCTTACACCAACAATCTAAAACACTAGAGTTGGTGTATGGTGACGCGCATTATCAGCTACCAGCAGAATACTTGCGAGTTTATTCTCCCTCAGCTGAAGTGCGTGGTCATGGTAAAGGACAACAAATATTACAAACCAATAAAGAACAGGTTGGTATCAATAAACTTGAAGTCAGTGGTAATTATGCCCTGAAAATTTATTTTGATGATGGTCATAATAGTGGTTTATTTACTTGGGATTATTTATATAATTTAGCAACGCAATACCATGTACACTGGCAAGATTATTTAACTCGGCTTAAAAAAGCCGGTTACCAAAGGAAGTTCTGAAAGGAATATAATGTGAGTGATAAAGACACTACCCATTTCGGCTATCAACAAGTCCCTACTGAAGATAAAGTTAAACATGTCGCCGGCGTATTCCACTCTGTTGCTGACAAATATGATCTGATGAACGATCTAATGTCGATGGGTATTCACCGACTTTGGAAACGCTTCACCATCCACACTAGTGGTGTCCGCCGTGGTGCTAAAGTACTTGATATTGCTGGTGGCACCGGTGATTTAGCATTGAAGTTCTCTAAGCTTGTGGGTAGCACCGGTCAGGTGATCTTAGCGGATATTAATGCCAGTATGCTCAATGTCGGCCGTGATCGCTTAATGGATGAAGGCATCACCGGTAATATTGATTATGTGCAAGCCAATGCTGAATGCCTGCCCTTCCCCGATAACACCTTTGATGTCATTACCATTGCCTTTGGCCTGCGTAATGTCACCGATAAAGATGCCGCGCTACGTTCTATGTTTCGCATATTAAAACCGGGGGGGCGCTTGCTCATTTTAGAGTTTTCTAAACCCGCAGAATGGTTAACGCCTATTTACGATAGCTATTCATTTAAGCTACTGCCTAAAATTGGCAAAATATTCTCAAATGATGAACAAAGCTATCAATATTTAGCCGAGTCTATTCGGATGCATCCTGACCAAGAAACCATGAAATCAATGATGACTGATGCCGGTTTTGAACGCTGTGATTATAATAATCTGTCGGCAGGCATTGTGGCTTTGCACAGTGGTTACAAATTTTGAATATATTACTCAAATCTATTGAATTGGCGTTAAATACAACGCTAAATCAAGATCCAGAAACACAACAAAAACTAGAACAGTTCGAGCAGCGCTGTATTACCATTAATATCAAAGATATGGCTCAAATCATCAATATGACTGTGATCGATCAACAGTTAAAGCTTTCGATGAATACAGCACAAACAGCAGATTTAACCATCACCGGTAATGCACTAACACTCGCTAAATTAGGTAGCGATCCCGACAGCCTATTTTCTGCTGAAATTGATATTAATGGCGATGTGCACTTTGCCAAACAATTACGAGACTTGCTAGAGGGCTTTGATTTTGATTGGGAGGCACAATTAGCCAAAGTAACAGGCGATACCTTAGCCTACCCCATTGCACATGGTATTAGTCAATTCAGCGGCTGGGCGAAAAACACCCATCAGGCAATACAACAAAATACTGCAGAATACCTGCGTGAAGAAGCGCGGATCCTGCCCAACAAATCGCAGACTAATGACTATATGTCATCTGTTGATTGCTTGCGGGCTGATTTAGACAGGCTAGAAGCGCGTATTAATAGGTTATACCCGTGACCATTCAGTATGCGTGCCAAAAAACCGCATTTCGAATGATAACGGGTATAACTGTAAAATGAAACTACGCCATTTTTTCCGACTAATTCAAATCAATCATGTGTTAGCAAAACATCGTTTGGATGAATTTATCCAAACTACCCATATACTGCGTCCATTACGGTTTATAAATTTTTTATCGCCCTATCGTTTCACCCATAGTAATAAAGCACCACGGGGCGAACGCTTACGTTTGGCATTGGAAGATCTGGGTCCGATCTTTGTTAAGTTTGGTCAAATATTATCAACCCGCCGCGATCTATTACCCGATGATATCGCCGATTCATTGGCTAAATTACAAGATCAAGTGACACCTTTCCCTAATGAACAAGCCTTAGCCTTAATACAACAAGCTTATGGCGAACAATCCTTAGATGAACTTTTTGCTGAAATTGATGAGCAGCCTCTTGCCTCAGCTTCTATCGCTCAAGTTCATGCGGCTAAATTAATCGATGGCAGTGACGTTATTTTAAAAATTGTTCGCCCTAATATTGAGCAACAAATTCGCCGTGATGTCGAATTACTGCACACCATGGCAGATTTAGCCCAACGCTTCTGGGTTGATGGCAGGCGCTTACGCCCAAAAGAAGTCGTGACCGAAATAGAAAAAAATCTCTACGACGAGTTAGACATGATGCGTGAAGCAGCCTCTGCCTCACAACTTCGTCGAAACTTTGAAGGTAGTAACTTATTATATGTGCCTGAAATAAATTGGCAGCTCACTAAAACTAATTTGTTGGTGCAACAACGAATTTACGGTATTGCTATCGGCGATATAGCTCAATTAAAAGCCAATAACGTCAATATGGAAAAGTTGGCAGAAATCGGTGTTGAGATATTTTTCACCCAAGCATTTAAACACGGTTTTTTCCATGCTGATATGCACCCCGGTAATATTATGGTGGATGCCAGCGATCCTGAAAACCCATCTTATATTGCCGTTGATTTTGGCATAATGGGCACACTGTCACCTGAAGATCAAAATTATCTGGCTGATAACTTTCTTGCTTTTTTCAATAGCGATTATCGCCGTGTTGCAGAGTTGCATGTGCAATCAGGCTGGGTGCCAGCAGATACTCGCGTCGATGAATTTGAAGCCGCCATTCGTAGTGTCTGTGAGCCTATCTTTGCCAAGCCGCTCAATGAAATATCATTTGGGCAGGTATTATTACGCTTATTCCAAACTGCCAGTCGCTTTAATATGGAAGTACAACCACAATTAGTTTTATTACAAAAAACACTACTCAATATTGAAGGTTTAGGACGACAGCTTTACCCTCAATTAGACTTATGGAAAACAGCGAAACCTATCCTTGAGCAATGGATGCATGATAAAATGAGCTGGCAAGCCGCATTAAAAACAGCGCAACAACAAGCGCCTAACTGGCTACAAACCTTGCCGAAACTGCCGAGCATACTGCATGATATTGCCCAGCAAGCGCAACAAGGTAAGCTAAAAATGCAATTATCCTCCCGCGATCTGCAACAATTAAAACAAGAAGTACGCAATGCCAGTTATCGTAGTGCTGCCGCTATTAGTGGCGCTGCTTTTATCGTCGGTGCGGCGGTTATTAAAGGTTTAGATGGCTATAGCCCAACCATGCTAATGGGCATGCCTATTTTAAGCTGGCTGTTGGGTCTATGGGGAGCCGTGTTACTCTATGTCAGTGTTACCAAATAACAGTGCAAAACTATGTTTAAAATAATCGGTATTATTGCTGGATTTTACCTTTGGGGCTTTATCGGCGCCATGCTAGGTTATTTCATTGGTGGCAGTATCGATCGCGCCCAACGCTATGGTGTGGGCGGCATTAACCCACTAGGCACAGGGCAACGCCAAGCTGTTTTTCTTGAAACAGTATTCGTACTAATGGGCAAGTTAGCCAAAGCAGATGGCCGCATATCTAAAGATGAAGTTGCCCATGTCGAGGCATTTATCAAAAAAAATGGCATGTCCACAGAGCATCGTGCGCAAGCCATAGCACAATTCAAACGCGGTAGCACCACAGATTTTGACATTACCACCACCTTAAATGAATTTATGGCAGCCTGTGGCCATACCTTACATCTAAAACAAGTATTATTGATGTATTTGATTGTGATGGCACTGGCAGATGGCAAACTTGATCCTACCGAGCAAGCTTTATTAGAAAAAATAGCCTTACACTTAGGCTATAGCTCAGCACAGTTTAGACACATGTTAGAAATGGTGCTGAACCAAACCCACTTCTCACAAGGCAATCAACAGTATGCCAGCCAAAATTCTGCCGATGCTTTAGATGATGCCTATAAAGCCCTAGGTGTGAGCAAAGATAATACCGATCAAGAAATTAAGCGCGCTTATCGCAAATTAATGAGCCAATATCACCCCGATAAACTAATCGGTCAAGGTCTACCAGAAGACATGATTAAAGAAGCCACTGAACGCGCCAAAGAAATTCAAGTCGCCTATGACTTGATCAAGAAGCAACGGCTTAAGGCTTAAACCCCCCCCCTCCCCGTCACCCCATGCACCTCCCCGTTATCCCATGCCCCCCCGTCATCACCGTGGCTTTAAGCGGGGATCTCTAAGCCTATGTAAAGATGATATTAACAAAAAGATCCTCATTAAGCTTGTGCTCAGCTCGACTGGGTAGCACTCGAGAATGACGGGCTTTATTAAAACCTCTGCAATTTCATTTCACTTGGGTATGTATATACCC
>CAYTAM010000072.1:0-2756 GCA_964435685.1 uncultured Methylophaga sp.
CCTTAATATTGCTATTTGTAATACTGTTACAACTCTCCTTTGAATAGTACCAACTGGTGTCAATAAGCTGTTATCACTGCGGATTGCCTGTCGAACAGCAAGGTTATTTTGCTGTTGAAGTGGCAGATGCAAAGCGAGAATTTTGTTGCTTTGGCTGCCAAACTGTCTGTCAGACAATTTATCAGGCAGGCTTACAAGGCTTTTATCAAAAAACATCTCAAGACACTGCTCTTGCGCCGCCTCCTGCAATACCACCTGAAATTTCCTCCTACGATTTGGATGAGGTGCAGGCAGATTATGTTGATATTAATGCCGAAATACGCACCATGCATTTATTGGTTGAGGGCATACATTGTGCTGCCTGTGTCTGGTTGATAGAAAAGGTGTTATCTACACAAAATGGTGTTGTTAACGCCAGTGTGAACTTAACATCAAAACGATTACGGTTAACGTGGAATAATAGCGAAACAGCACTATCTGCAATTTTGCAACTATTAGGTTCTATTGGCTATGCAGCTATTCCCTTTGATCCTGAAACAGCGGAAGGAGTGTTGGCGAAAAGGCATCAGAGCTTACTTTATCGCATGGCATTTGCTGGTTTTGCGATGATGAATTTAATGTGGGTTTCAATAGCGCTATATACCGGCGCTGATGAGGGTGAGTTTAGAAACTGGTTTCATTGGGTTGGCTTCTTAATCGCTACACCCACATTATTCTATGCAGGCTTCCCATTTTTACGTAATGCTGTGTTGGGTTTAAGGCACCGCTATCTAACCATGGATTTACCGATTGCAATTGGTGCCTCAGCAACCTATGCCTATTCAAGTTATGTTACTTTTACAGGTTCAATTTATGGTGATGTTTATTTTGACACGGTAGTTAATTTCTTATTTATAATTTTAGTAGGTCGCTATCTTGAAACTATATCAAAACGGCAAGCATTATCTGCCACTACGCGTTTATTAGAATTACAGCCCAAACTTGCTACAGTGATTACTGCAGATGGCTCTAAAGTGGTACCTATTCGCTCGGTACGAGTAGGTGATTTAATCATGGTTAAGCCGGGAGAGAAAATCCCGGTTGATGGTATCGTAGTAAGCGGTCAAAGTGCAGTGGATGAATCTATGTTAACCGGCGAATCATTGCCGGTGTTGAAAATGATTGATGATAAGGTTGTAGCTGGGAGCATTAATGGTGAAGGTGGCTTTACTATTGAGGTAGAGCATGTTTTGCGCAATACCGCACTCGCTAAAATAGTAAGTTTAATGGAGGATGCCCAAGCCTCAAAAGCACCTATCCAGTGCACAGCAGATAAAATTGTACCTTGGTTTGTGGTGGTGACCTTGTCACTTGCCTGTATTACCTTCTTTTATTGGCTGCCCTCCGATTTTGAAAAAGCACTGTTAGCAGCAACATCGGTGCTTATTATCACCTGTCCTTGTGCCTTTGGTATGGCCACCCCCATGTCAGTATCTATAGCGAGCGGTGTTGGCGCACAACATGGTATTCTTATTAAGCATGGTGTAGCTTTAGAATCATTATCAAAAGTAACACAGTTTGTGTTTGATAAAACAGGCACACTAACCCAAGGCATGTTGCGTGTGGTTGCTATTGAAACAGTTGATGTATTATCTGCAGATGAGTTATTAACGATAGCGGCTTCCGTTGAATATAATTCTGAACACGGCGTGGCGAAGGCAATAGTGGGCGAGGCTACAACCAGAGCATTAACCTTATCATCAACGACAGATTTTTTATCATCACCTGGCCTAGGGGTTCAAGCAGATATAAACCAGAAGCGAATTTTTGTGGGCACACATCGCTGGCTAACATCACAGGATGTCGTCATTGATCGGCGATGGCAAGCACAGCAAGACAGCTTTGAAAAAAGGGGGATCAGTTGTGTTTTTGTGGCAAAGCAAGACCAAGTTATAGGCATAATTGGGCTAGCAGATCAGTTGCGTGATGATGCCCAGAAAACAGTTGCAGCGCTGCAAAATCAGGGTATAGCGGTTACAGTATTAAGTGGTGATAAGCAAAATGTTGTTGATGCTATAACTGCTAAACTGGGCGAGATTACACGTTATGCTGAGGTGTTACCTGAGGATAAGTCTAAGCTGGTTAAAAAGTTACAGCAAGATAATATTGTTGCAATGGTAGGTGATGGCGTTAATGATGCCCCTGCTTTAATTCAAGCAGATATTGCAATTGCATTAGGTTCAGGCACTGATGTGTCTATTGAAAGTGCCGATATTGTGTTAAGTCATAATGAGCTTTATAAGGTGGCCGAGGCTAAAAAATTAGCCGATCACACTTTGCGAACCATTAAGCAGAATATCGCTATTTCCATTACTTACAATATTATTATGATACCTTTAGCGATGATGGCACTGGTAAGCCCGTTAGTGGCAGCGATCACTATGCCAATCAGTTCACTGTTAGTGATTGGCAATGCGGTTAGAATTAAACATTATGTAAAATTCTCTAAATAACCAATAGAAACCTTTGCAGAGTTACATTTTACCAATTTTCAATTATTTTGGCATGAAATTGGTATATAATTTTAGGCTGGTTTATCACTCGGAGAATTGTATGGATGTTATATATGGTTTATTACCAGGCATGTTATTGCTGGGTATTGTTGGGGTAGTGATTTTCTTTTGGGCGGTAAAAAGTGGTCAATACGACGATATGGATGGTGCTGCAAACCGGATTTTGATGGATTCTGATCAAAAAAAAGATGACAGCGACAAAGA
>CAYTAM010000072.1:2856-7238 GCA_964435685.1 uncultured Methylophaga sp.
TTCTCAGGTGCTGATGTGCTAAGACCTCAGCCAGCCAGCCGTTATATTATCAATTATCGAGCAAGTTATAGCGAAGAAACGGCTGAAATGATTAGTGGTTTATTGAAAGTTGGCATTAAAGCAGAGCAAATAGCCTTTTTTACACAGGCGGATAGCTATGGCGATGCCGTTTATCAAGGCGCAGTGAATGCATTGCAAAAGGCTGGGTTTATAAACACAGACCAATTAATTCATGGGCGGTATAGACGCAATAGTTTGAATGTTGAAAATGCTGTTGCTAGCATATTAGATGCGTCAATTGAGCCTAAAGCGATTATCCTTGCGGCAGGTTACAAGGCTTCAGCTAAATTTATTACACTGCTAAAACAAGAAATCCCTGATATGTTATTTCTTAATCTTTCCTTTGTAGGTGGCTCTGCCTTGCAAAAAGCGTTGGGAGATGATGCCAACAACATCATCATTACACAAGTTGTGCCCAGTTTAGATTCTAAGCTAGCTATTATCGATGAATACTTAGCGTCACTAAAGAAATTTTCTCCTGAATTAGCTGCCAACTCTATATCGTTAGAAGGCTTTATTGTGGCAAAAATATTTCATTTAGGTTTGCTTAATATTGCAGAAGATATTATTAGCAAAGAAAGCATTATTAATGGACTGGAAATGATAAAGGATGTTGATATTGGTTTAGGTGAATTTGTTTATTATGATGAACTTGATAGCCTGTCGATAAATACAGTGTGGCTTACCTGCTTATGTAATGGGCAACTGCAACAATTTGATTGGCACAACTTATCGGTAGATACCTCTTCGGCTCTGGAATAGTGAAAAACAGGAGTAAAGATGTATAACGCGTGGAGTATCAAACACTTACTACAGTTGTGGTCAATTATCACACTTGTTGCGATTATTCTAATTGCAGCACTAGCAATTTATAGTAATGAGTTCTTTGCGACCACACAGCAAGATCTTACCCAGAATATTTTACCAATAGAAAATGCTAGTCGGCAGATTAGCAGCACTATGGCATCACTTATTGCTCGCCAAAAGAAAATGATAACATCACCATCACTAGCTTCACTTGAACAGTTATCAGCAAGAACATCCCTAGAAAAATATTATGATAAAAACTGGCAACGCATCACTGCATCAATAGGTGAGGATGAGCAAGGCACTAAAATAATGCTGTCATTGCAGGATTATTATCAGCAATTTTTAATGATTGATGATCAGTTATTAGAGATAGTTAAACATCATCATCGTATGCAAACACAAATGGAGCAACAAATTGAACAAGCTGAGGCATTAGAACAAAGGATCCAGAATCATGTGGAGTTTATATCAGGGAATATAAATTTACAATTAAGTCGGGCTAAACGAGCCGATCGCTTATCTCAATCACGGGCAGATGATCTCAAAGATAGTGAAGTTGAGCGCCAATATGCTATTCAAAAACTAAGCCATATTTTAGCTATAAATGCATTAAGGCTGACTAGCCTAGCTCAAAAAATTATATTGGTAACAAATTCTGATCACTTGATCAGTATTCGAGGCAATGATATTCAACAATATGAACCCATACTTAACTTGAATATTAAACAATTAACAAAAAACCTCTTCGATCAGCCAGAACTAATAGCCATAACAACAGAATTACAAAAGGACGTTAATGCATTGCTCGCTATTGTTGTTCAAGATCAGGACTCTATTTATCATCTTCGCCAACAACAATTAAAAAATAATCAAGTGCTTGCTTCAGGTCAGCAAATATCAATGGCAGTGTTAGGCGTGGTGATGGCAGAGCTGGAACAGCTTTCACTGTTAGTGAGCAAGCAAAGTTTAACCGTAGCCCAAAGATCGGCTCAAGTGGCTGAAACTGCCCGTTGGGCAATAATATTATTAAGCCTAATGATTATAGTAGGCATGTTTACTTTTATTCGCTTGATGTCCACAGGCATTAATGCGTCATTGAAAGACGTGAGTGGCGCAATGCATGCACTATCATCAAAGAAATTTGATACTCGACTGCTAGTGAGTACAGGCAACAATGAATTTGCAGTTTTGGCAAAAGATTTCAATAAGTTTGCTAATAATAATCAATCGTTAATTGAAGATCTAGCTACGGCAAAAGATTCCATACAAGCGCAAGAACAACATATAAGTACAATTCTAAACAGTGTGCCTGAGGCTATTTTGACTTTGACATCTGCAGGTGTCATTCACTCATCAAACCCCGCCGCTGAGCAAATATTAAAAGCAGGTAGCAAAGTATTAATAGGCCTAAAATTGATGCGTTTTATTGCAGAGGAGCCAGCGATTACTACGTTGGCAGATCTTCGTCAACAACTTGTAGATAGCCATGAGTTTAAGGGGCAAGACTATAATAATCAGCCTTTTTCGATGTGGTTATCTTTAAACTCAATTGCAAATGAAGAAGATTTATGGGTGTGCGTTATTTCAGATATTACTGCTTGGAAACGTGCAGAAGATAATTTAAAAACTACCAGTTCTGAGCTTGATGCAATATTAGAAAATGCGATGGTAGGTATTGCATTAATTAAAGACCGCGTTGTGGTGAGAGTCAATACTAAATTTGAACAGATATTTAAGTGTGATCGAACAGCTATTGAAGGCCACTCTGCTCGAAAACTATACCCAACAGAGGAGGTTTACCAAGCTTTAGGTGACGAAGGCTATAAAGTATTAGCTAAAGGGGATAATTATGTCAGTGAGGTGCAGCTTTTAAGACAAGATGGGGCTGTTTTTTGGGGGATGATGTCAGGCAAAGCAATTGATGCCAGTGACCCACAAGCAGGCTCAATTTGGTTATTTGAAGATATTACTGAGCAACGGGATAAAGATGAAAAGTTACTTAAACTTGCTAATTTTGATACCTTAACGGGTTTGCCTAATCGTAACGTATTCAATGATCGTTTAGAGCATGCTATTCATCAATCTCAGCGTAAAGTCGTGCGTTTAGCGGTATTTTTCCTTGACTTAGACCGCTTTAAGCATATTAACGACTCATTAGGGCATAAAGCGGGTGATAATTTGTTATGCGAAGTTGCCAACAGGTTAAAAAAATGTGTGCGAGAAGGCGATACTGTCGCAAGGTTGGGGGGGGATGAATTTACGCTTATTCTAGAAGACATTCGTTCGGTACAGTATGTTGCCAAGGTTGCTGAAAAAGTATTAGCGACTATTTCGCAAAGTTACACTTTAGATAGTACAGAAGTTAATATAAGCCCAAGTATTGGTATTAGCCTTTACCCAGCAGATGGTCAAGATGCAGATTTATTATTGCGTAATGCCGATGCTGCTATGTATCATGCCAAAGACAGTGGACGTAATAATTTCCAGTTTTATTCGGCAGAAATGAATGCGCAGGCTAGGGAACGTCTGGCGATGCAAACAAGCTTGCGCAGAGCCGTTGAGAAAAATGAATTTTATCTTCATTTTCAACCTCAAATCGATTTGCATACTGGCAAAATATCAGGTGCTGAGGCATTGTTACGCTGGAACAGCTCGGAATGGGGACAAGTATCGCCATTTCAATTTATACCTATTTTAGAAGATATGGGTTTGATCAGCAGTGTGGGAGAACGAGTATTAAAGCAGGCATGTGAAGCTTATATGGAGATAAAAGGCATATTAGAGCCGGATTTTAAAATGGCTGTTAATTTATCTGGTCGCCAGTTTAGCGGGGGGCAATTAGCATCATTTGTGAGGGAGCTATTAGCCGAGACAGGTATGCTTGCGGAGCACCTAGAGTTAGAGATAACAGAAAATATTTTAATGGATGATGCGCACCTAGCGACGGCCACCTTAAATGAATTAAGTGATTTAGGGATCAGTTTAGCGATTGATGACTTTGGCACAGGCTATTCTTCATTGTCATATTTAAAACAGTTCCCATTGGATATTTTAAAGATTGATCGTAGTTTTGTTCGAGATATTCATGATGATGCTGACGATGCCGCGATTGTTGATGCGATATTAGCCATGTCACGTAAATTAAATCTAGAAGTGGTTGCTGAAGGTGTTGAAACTGTAGAGCAATTAGAGTTTTTACAAGCGCATGGTTGCCCTCGTGTCCAAGGCTATTATTTTAGTAAACCGCTTAGCCTGGATGATTTTAGAGCGTTTGTAGAACAAGGCATTGAGATATTACCTAAAACAGCCTAGTTGTAATTTATTTTGTACCCATTGGTGCGAAGATCTTCTCTAAGCAGGAATCATTTGATATTGCATAATGGTTTTTTTAGTATCATTTAGGTAAATAGTTAAGCCTAGTGCGGGATAATGCCAAATCATAGTATTAATATTATTGGGATCTTGCATCACCGAATCAGTGTGACCAAAGCGGTGTAGTATCATTTCTTCAG
>CAYTAM010000073.1:0-4680 GCA_964435685.1 uncultured Methylophaga sp.
AGAGATGAAATCAAAGTAGGTTTAAGAAGCCTAATTCAAAACAAACATGTTATTTTTTATCGAATTCTAAAAGATCATATTCGTATTGTTAGAGTTCTACATAGTCGCTCTGATATTCCTAGTTTTTTAGATAAGAGTTGAGATAATATTGGGTACACTTTTGGGGGACACTAGACGTTAGATACAAAAAAGCAGCTAATCATTAACATGACTAACTGCTTGAATGTATTGCCAATTTAATGGTGCGCCCGACACGATTCGAACGTGTGACCGCCTGGTTCGTAGCCAGGTACTCTATCCAGCTGAGCTACGGGCGCTTAATCTAACAATCATACGGAAGTAAAACTGATACCGTATATTTTATGGCGGAGAGCGAGGGATTCGAACCCTCGATAGGGGTAAACCTATACGCCCTTAGCAGGGGCGCGCCTTCAGCCACTCGGCCAGCTCTCCACACAAGCCGACCATTATACCAATTATGGATGAATAAGCTAGCAGAATTTAGCTTTTAGCCTACGTTTTTTTGCTCTTTTTCGGCTTGGATACGGTCGTAGATTTCTTCACGGTGTACTGATATTTCTTTCGGTGCATCAACACCGATCCGTACTTGATTGCCTTTAATGCCTAGGACATTAACAATAACGTCATCGCCAATAATAAGTGCTTCGCCAATTCGGCGTGTGAGTATTAACATATTTTTCTCCTTAACCCTTTTAAATTACTATCCAGCTATGTGGATTGGAATAGTTCTTTGACTATTTTCAACCGCATTGAGTTCATCAACACTTATTTTCTCGTATGTTTCATAGTAAATATTGAGCTTTACTAGGAAATATTCCCTATTGTAACATTTTGAATCACTGATGTTCTAGATTAAATGTGCTATGTAATGATCTAACTGCAAGTTCTAAATATTTTTCATCAACCACGACTGAAATTTTTATTTCTGAGGTTGAGATCATGCAAATATTAATATTTTCATTAGCCAGTGTTTCAAACATGGTATTGGCAATGCCCGCATGTGAACGCATACCAACACCGACAACCGAAACCTTGGTAATCTTATTATCGCCTATCACTTCTTCAGCACCTAGTGTATCGGCTGTGTGCTGCAAAATCTTTAATGCAGATTGATAATCGTTTCGGTGAACGGTAAAGGTAAAATCAGTAATGCCATCATGCCCTGTGTTTTGAATGATCATATCGACTTCAATATTTTCTTTAGCAATAGGCCCTAATATTTTTGTGGCGATACCTGGAAGGTCAGGCACGCCAAGCACGGTTAATTTTGCTTCATCTCGGTTAAAGGCGATACCTGATATAACTGCTTTTTCCATAGTGGGATCCTCAGCCGTAATTAATGTGCCACCGCCTTCTTTGAAGGAGGACAGTACACGTAACGGAACATTATAATTGCGGGCGAATTCTACAGATCGAATTTGTAATACTTTTGTTCCAAGACTCGCCATTTCTAACATTTCTTCGTAAGTGATTTGATCGAGCCTGCGCGCTTCGGGTACAACGCGTGGATCGGTGGTATATACGCCATCAACATCGGTATAAATCTGACATTCATCAGCTTTTAAAGCCGCTGCAAGCGCTACAGCGGTGGTATCACTGCCGCCACGGCCTAGTGTAGTGATATTGCCATGTTCATCACAGCCTTGAAAGCCGGCGACCACAACGATGTGTCCCTCTGCTAGACCGCTATGGATTTTATTATCATCGATTTCCATAATACGGGCTTTATTATGGGTATTATCCGTTAAAATTCGAACTTGGCTACCCGTATATGAATTGGCTTTTGCACCTTGTTGTTGTAATGCCATGCAGAGCAGGGCAATAGTAACTTGTTCGCCAGTGGATAGAAGAACATCTAACTCGCGGCCATGAGGATGGTCATTAAGTTCATTTGCTAAAGCTATTAACCTATTAGTTTCACCGCTCATCGCAGAAACTACAATGACTAGGTCGTCACCGGCTTGTTGCTGTTTTATTATTTTTTTAGCAACGTGTTGAATACGTTCAACTGTGCCAACGGATGTGCCGCCATATTTTTGTACAATTAATGCCATATTATTTTTCCACCTGCGCGGCTATCCAATCTGAAACCGAATCTAATGCTGCGCCAAGATTTTCGGGCTGGTTACCACCACCTTGCGCCATATCAGGGCGACCGCCACCTTTTCCGCCAACTTGTGCAGCCACATGAGCGACTAGATCACCTGCACGAATTTTATCGGTAGCATCTTTGGTGATACCTGCTATCAAGGTGATTTTATCGCCATTAACAGAGGATAAAATTATCGCTGCTGTGCCTAATTTATTTTTAAGTTGGTCAACCGTATCACGCAAGCTTTTGCCATCGGCACCTTCTAGTTGCGCTGCAAGTACGTTGATGCCAGCAATGTCTTGAGCGGAGCTGGCTAAATCACTGCCGGCACTGCTTGCCAGTTTACTTTTTAATGCATCTAACTCTTTTTCAAGTTGGCGAGTGCGTTGAACAAGTTGTGCGGTTTTTTCTTCAACATTATCTGGGTTGGCTTTGATGAGGGTGGATACTTCATTTAATCGTGCTTGGTTGGCATCAACATAATCAAGTGCTTTTTCACCGGTCACGGCTTCAATACGACGTACACCTGATGCGATACCTGCTTCAGATACTATTTTTAACAGACCAATGCCACCGGTGCGCGGTGCATGTGTGCCGCCACATAATTCGGTGGAAAAATCACCCATGCTTAATACCCGTACATCCTCTTCATATTTTTCACCAAACAACGCCATTGCACCGGATTGTTTGGCATCTTCTAATGCCATTATATTTGTTTTAATTTTATGATTAAGGCGAATATGTTGATTTACTAGTCGTTCAATTTGGTGCAACTGCTGTGTGTTGACCGGTTCAAAGTGTGAGAAATCAAAACGCAAACGTTGCGCATCTACCAGTGATCCCTTTTGGGTAACGTGATCGCCTAAGACTTGCTGTAATGCGGCATGGAGCAGGTGAGTAGCAGAGTGGTTGAGCTCTGTTGCAGTGCGATTATATTCATCGATATGTGCGCTAACAGTATCGCCGACATTAAAGTCACCATGTTCACAGACACCAATATGAGTGAATACTTTGCCTTGTTTGCGGGTATCGCTAACCTCAAAATTAGCATTATTCGTTGAAATCTGCCCTAAATCACCCGCTTGACCACCTGATTCTGCATAAAAAGGGCTGTGATCTAATACTAAAATACCTTGTTGGCCTTGATGTAGCTTAACAATATGTTCGCCATCAACTAAAATGCTGGTGATGGTTGCCTGTTGGTGCGTTGAATTATAACCAAGGAATTCTGTTTCACCTTCGATATTGACTTGATCTGATAAACCACCTGCAAATTGGCTAGCGGAGCGCGCGCGCGTACGCTGGGCTTCCATGGCTCGTTCAAAGCCTGCAATATCCATTGTTAAATTGCGTTCACGCGCAATATCAGCCGTTAAGTCAATGGGGAAGCCATAAGTGTCATAAAGTAAAAATATTGTTTCACCGGGAATTTCTTTATCAGCCATTTGGTCAATGGCGTGTTCAAGAATTTTAAGCCCATTATCTAAGGTGTCAGCAAAGCGTGTCTCTTCTTGTTTTAATGCGCGTTCAACCAAAGGCTGGGCTTTAGCTAATTCAGGAAAGGCTTCGCCCATTTCAGCAACAAGCGGCGCAACTAATTTATAGAAAAAATCTTCTTTAAGACCTAGTTTATGGCCATGTCGTATAGCACGGCGAATTATACGGCGCAAAACATAACCGCGACCCTCATTAGAGGGTTGCACTCCATCGGTAATCATAAAGGCACATGAACGAATATGATCGGCAATAACACGTAATGAAGTATGCGTTGGATCTTGTGTACCAGACAATGTTTGAATTGCCTTAATCAGCTGTTGAAACAGATCAATATCATAATTGTTATGAACATTTTGCAGAATAGCCGCTAAGCGCTCTAATCCCATGCCCGTATCAACCGAGGGTTTGGGAAGAGGGGTCATTGTGCCATCTGGTGCACGATCAAACTGCATGAAAACTAGGTTCCAGATCTCAATATATCGGTCACCGTCTTCTTCAGCTGTACTGGGTGGGCCGCCGGCAATATCTTTACCATGATCATAAAATATTTCACTGCATGGTCCGCAAGGTCCAGTATCACCCATTGACCAAAAATTATCTTTGGCACCAATTCGAGATAAACGTGCGGGATCAACACCTATTTCATTGAGCCAAATATCCGCGGCATCATCATCATCTTCAAAAATGGTGATCCACAATTTTTCAGCGGGTAGTTCTAGTGTTTCAGTCAGAAATTGCCATGCGTATTGAATTGCTTCACGTTTGAAATAATCGCCGAAGCTGAAATTTCCTAACATTTCAAAGAAGGTATGGTGACGTGCGGTATAACCAACATTTTCTAAATCATTATGTTTGCCGCCGGCACGTACACAGCGTTGTGTTGTTACTGCCCGTGTGTATTTACGGGTTTCTTGACCTAAAAATAGCTCTTTAAATTGCACCATGCCCGCATTAGTAAATAGCAAAGTCGGGTCGTTAGCCGGAACCAGCGGACTGCTGGCTACAACGGTATGACCTCTTTCTTGGAAAAAATCCAGAAAAAGTTGGCGAATATCTGAGCTACTTTTCAT
>CAYTAM010000073.1:4780-7209 GCA_964435685.1 uncultured Methylophaga sp.
TTATTTGTTCATGAGTAAAGCCGCGATAGTGTAAAAAACGCTGTTGCTTAGCGCGCTCTTTAATATCATCCGGTTTTTGCTCTCCAAAACGTTTGCATTTGACAGTTGTGGCAAGTGCAAACCAATCAATATCTGCATTATCTAGTGTGTCATTGATAAGCTCAATGGCAACACCACGTTCTTTTAATTCTTGTCTAATCTTTTGGCCACCAAAGCCACGATTTGAACGATATCGTGTGTAATTTTCGGCAAACCGTTGATCACTTTGTAGATCTTGTTCTGTTAACCTTACGATGGTGGTGAGCACATCATCACGGTCAAATTCTGCTTTGACTAATTTAGTGATGAGCTCATGAACACTGTGTTCACGTCTCGCTAAGAAATTCATCGCCCGTTCGCGGAGGTATTTCTTATCAAGTTTATTTCGTTTACCCTGATTATAATCGCCCATATTTAACTCAATACTCGTTACAATAGAACGACTATTCCTCCTCGAATTGAGTTAAATATGAACAATTATAATTCAGCCTAATTCGAATCAAACTTAATAAAAAATACCTTGTGATTGTTTTCTCATTTAGTCAGCCTTATCTTTCGCTTTAGCGCTCGCTTTATCAGGCGTGTCTTTCGGTAATAGGATGGCACGAATTTTAGCTTCAATTTCATCTGCCATTTCAGGATGTTCTTTCAGATAGGTACGTACATTATCTTTACCCTGACCAATACGTGTACCGCTGTAGCTATACCAAGCACCGGCTTTTTCTACTATGTCGTTTTCAACGCCTAGATCAATTAATTCGCCTTCATGTGAAATACCTTCACCATAAAGAATATCAAATACCACTTGTTTGAAAGGCGGTGCCACTTTATTTTTAACTACTTTAACGCGGGTTTCATTACCTAAAATTTCATCGCCTTTTTTGATGGCACCAATGCGGCGAATATCTAAACGAACAGAGGCGTAGAATTTTAAGGCGTTACCGCCGGTGGTGGTTTCAGGGCTACCAAACATCACACCGATTTTCATGCGAAGCTGGTTAATGAAAATAACCAAGGTATTTGAACGTTTAATATTAGCGGTTAATTTACGCAACGCTTGCGACATTAAGCGGGCTTGCAATCCCATATGACTGTCGCCCATATCGCCTTCAATTTCAGCTTTAGGTGTTAGCGCTGCAACCGAGTCAATGACCACAACATCAACAGCACCAGAGCGTACTAACATATCGGTAATTTCTAGCGCTTGTTCACCGGTATCAGGTTGTGAAACCAATAAGTCGTCAATATTGACACCTAATTTGGAAGCATAAATTGGGTCAAGCGCATGCTCAGCATCAACAAATGCTGCAGTACCACCTAGTTTTTGCATTTCAGCAATGGCATGCAATGTAAGTGTTGTTTTACCTGATGATTCTGGACCATAAATTTCAACAACACGTCCGCGAGGTAGGCCGCCAATGCCTAAAGCAACATCAAGGCCAATAGAACCTGTTGAAACAACTTCAATGTCGCGAGCAGCGGCAGAGTCACCCAAACGCATTACTGCACCTTTACCAAATTGCTTTTCTATTTGGCTAAGTGCTGCGCCTAACGCTTTTTTCTTGTTGTCATCCATTTTATGAGCCTTCTGTGAGATTCAAATAATTAAGCGAGAATTATCCCATATTTACCCACAACCATTCAATCTGTAAATTTTTACTTCCCCCGTCACTCCAGCATGGTTTTTAGCGGGAGTCTAGCGTACTAAACAGATCCCAGCTAAAAGCATGCTGGGATGACGAATAAAAAATTCGGCAGTTCAGTCTAGAAAGCCAGTTATGCGTTGCAATATTTGACAAGGGCTAGTCATTCGCCTTGCCCTGACTTCCTAATTTTAACCTTGAAAACAGCCTTTCCAATGGTCAAGGGTATATTTAAGTATTACTCGCTAACGTTTTTAATGATCCCTTTTAATGCGATAGCAACAGCCTGTCGTCGAACTGCATCGCGATCCCCTGAAAAGTGATGAAGTTCAGTTTTCGCGAAGTTTTTAGTAGCCCAAGCAAGCCAAACCGTGCCAATCGGTTTTTCAGCTGAACCACCATCAGGGCCAGCAATTCCGCTGATAGAGACACTGATATTGGCATTAGAATTTTGCAAAGCGCCTTGTGCCATGGCAATAACTGTTTGCTCGCTGACAGCGCCATCAATATTCAATGTTTCAGTATTAACCCCCAACATATCTTGTTTTGCTTGATTACTATAGGTTACAAAGCCCCGATCAAACCAGGCGGAACTTGCTGCAAGATCAGTGCAGCACTTAGCGACCCAACCACCGGTGCAGGACTCCGCGACCGATAGCAACCACTGTTTTTTTAATAACGATTGAGCAGCTTGCGCAGTTAATTGTTGAAGATCGTCGTCAGAATGTATTTTCATACGCTACAATA
>CAYTAM010000074.1:0-7151 GCA_964435685.1 uncultured Methylophaga sp.
TATATACCCGCAATCATTCAAGTTGCATAATTTACACGTCATCGCCGAGATCTTTTATCGGGGATCTATGCCTGTAACACTAGACTCCCGCTTAAAGCTACGGGAGTGACGAAAAAGTGTAAACCTGCATCTTCAAGTATTACGGGTATATTCCCGAATTAAACAGCACACAATAAATTATATTTTTATTGAGTGAAAACTGCATTTCGGCTAAAATGTCTAACCGACTAGAGTGCAACCATTCCGGATGCACCGCACATTAGAATTCTCCGAAATATGACTAAATTTGTTTTTGTTACGGGTGGCGTTGTTTCTTCTTTGGGTAAGGGGATTGCTGCGGCCTCGTTAGCTGCCATTCTTGAAGCGCGTGGATTGAAAGTTACCTTAGTGAAGCTTGATCCGTATATCAATGTTGATCCCGGCACAATGAGCCCCTTACAACATGGTGAGGTGTTTGTAACGGACGATGGTGCTGAAACAGATTTAGACCTGGGTCACTATGAACGCTTCATTGATAGCAAAATGACTAAGCAAAACAATCACACAACGGGTCAAATTTACGAGAATGTTATTCGTAAAGAACGTTGTGGTGAATATTTAGGCAATACTGTTCAGGTCATTCCGCACATTACCGATGAAATTAAGCGCTGTATTTATGAAGGTGCGGGTGATGCTGATGTTGCTTTAATTGAAATTGGTGGCACGGTCGGTGATATTGAATCGCTACCGTTTCTTGAAACTATTCGCCAGATGGGAACATTATTAGGACGTGAACAAACCTGCTTTATTCATTTAACACTTGTTCCTTACATTCCATCAGCGGGTGAAATTAAAACAAAACCAACGCAACATTCAGTAAAAGAATTACGCACTATAGGTATTCAGCCTGATATTTTATTATGTCGGATGGATCGACCTTTGCCTGATGCTGAACGTCGTAAAATTGCTCTGTTTACCAATGTGCCTGAGAAATCAGTTATCTCGGCAGTGGATGTCGACAGTATTTATAAAATCCCGATGGATTTACACCGACAAGGCTTAGATGAAATTGTTGTAAAACAATTAAATCTGAATGTGAAGCCAGCTGTTCTATCAGAGTGGCAACATGTGGTAGATAATCTCAATAATCCATTGGGCGAAGTTAATATCGCCATGGTGGGTAAATATATGGATCTAACGGAAGCGTATAAATCGCTATCAGAGTCATTGATCCATGCTGGTATTCAGACACAAACCAAAGTAAATGTGCATTACATTGATTCTGAAGATATTGAAAAACAAGGTCCAGCAACGATTGTAGCTATGGATGCGATTCTAGTACCAGGTGGCTTTGGTGAGCGCGGTGTAGAAGGTATGATCCAAACCGCTCAGTTTGCCCGTGAAAATAAAATACCTTATTTGGGTATTTGTTTAGGTATGCAAGTTGCCGTTATTGAATATGCTCGTAATAAAGCAGGACTAGAAAACGCTTACAGTACTGAATTTGATATTGATACGCCTCATCCTGTTATTGGTTTAATTACTGAATGGCAAAAAGAAGATGGTAGCGTAGAGCAACGTGACCACAACTCTGATTTAGGCGGCACGATGCGATTGGGTGCTTATGTTTGTAAATTAGAAGCCGGCAGCTTAGCAGAAAAAATATACGGTGTTTCAGAAGTCGTTGAACGCCACCGTCACCGCTACGAGTTTAACAATAATTATAAACACGTTTTGGAAGAGGCGGGTTTACGTTTTTCTGGCATGTCAAAAGATCAAAATCTAGTAGAAATGATTGAAATTCCTGATCATCCTTGGTTTGTGGCACTCCAGTCTCATCCTGAATTCACGTCAACACCGCGCCATGGTCACCCTTTGTTTGTAGGTTTCATTAATGCAGCCAAACAACATCAAGGAGAAAAATAATGGATCTATGCGGTAAAGAAGTCGGTGGTAAACAGCCATTCTTTTTAATGGCCGGTACCTGTGTGGTTGAAAGTGAACAAATGACAATGGATGTGGCAGGCAAATTAAAAGAGGTCACTGACAGTTTAGGGATCCACTTTATCTATAAATCATCATTTGATAAAGCGAATAGAACCTCGGTCAATAGCTACCGTGGTCCAGGTCTTGAAAAAGGCTTAGCGATTTTAGAAAAAGTGAAAAAGGAATACGGTGTCCCCATTATCACTGATGTACATGAATATTCGCCTTTAGAAGAGGTGGCAAGTGTGGTGGATGTGCTACAAACCCCCGCATTTTTATGTCGCCAAACCAGTTTTATTATTAATGTATGTAAGCAAGGTTTACCCGTCAATATTAAAAAAGGACAGTTTCTTGCACCTTGGGATATGCTACATGTAGCTGAAAAAGCGAAATCAACAGGTAATAATCAAATTATGCTGTGTGATCGTGGCACATCATTTGGCTATAACACCTTAATTTCAGATATGCGTGGTTTACCTCAGATGCGAGCTATGGATTGCCCTGTGGTATTTGATGCAACACATTCGGTACAACAACCTGGTGGTATGGGCGGCTCATCTGGTGGTCAACGTGAATTTGTGCCGGTGTTAGCACGCGCAGCCGTTGCAGTGGGCGTGGCAGGTGTATTTATGGAAACGCATCCGCAACCAGACAAAGCATTAAGTGATGGTGCAAATTCATGGCCGCTACACAGAATGGAAGAGTTATTAGAGACACTGCTAGCGATTGATAGTACGGTTAAAAAGCAGGACTTTATTGAAGATTCATTACTATAAAACTTGTCATTACTTTAGGCACTGGCATTTGTGCTAAGCTTCCGTGTGCACGCTGGGATGCTGGCGAAAATATGGTGATACCAATAAAATAGAAAAAGATGTACGGGTAGTCACAACGATTACATTCTATTTAATTGAATGAAAGAGTGATAGCTCAGTGTGAACATTTTTTGCTTTAAACTGATAAGCTTAGAGGTGGTTTGGTATGTTATGAAACAAATTGAAGTGGGTAGTATGATCGTTTGACAATAGTCTGGAGAGAAAAATGAGTAAAATTAGTGAAGTGCGGGCTTGTGAAATTATAGATTCACGTGGTAATCCAACAGTCGAGGCCGATGTGATATTAGAAAGCGGTGCAATGGGACGTGCAGCGGTGCCATCAGGTGCCTCAACGGGTCAACGTGAAGCCGTTGAATTACGTGATGGCGATAAATCTCGTTATTTAGGAAAAGGCGTATTAAATGCAGTTGCAGCAGTGAATGGCGAATTAAGAGATGCTGTTGTGGGTATGGAAGCAACGGAGCAACAAGCGATCGATGAGAAGCTAATAGCGGTTGATGGCACTGAAAATAAAGCACGTTTGGGTGCAAATGCCTTATTAGCCGTCTCTATGGCGGTGGCGCGGGCAGCCGCTAATGATGCAGGTCTACCGCTGTACCGTTATCTTGGTGGTGACAACGCCAGCACCATGCCGGTACCGATGATGAATATTATTAACGGTGGTTCACATGCTGATAATAGTGTTGATTTCCAAGAGTTTATGATTATTCCTGTTGGCGCTCCTAGTATTGCAGAAGCGGTACGTTATGGTGCTGAGGTTTTCCATGCGCTTAAGGAAGTGCTGAATAAGCGAGGCTTGAATACTGCTGTTGGTGATGAAGGAGGTTTTGCACCTGATTTACCGTCTAATGAAGCGGCGATTGAGGTGATCCTAGAAGCGATTGCCAATGCTGGCTATGAAGCGGGCAAAGATATTATGCTGGCACTGGATACTGCAAGCTCTGAATTTTATAAAGATGGGCAATATGTTTTAGCTTCAGAAGGTCGTTCATTATCTTCAGCAGAAATGGTTGATCTATTTGCTTCGTGGGTTGATAAATATCCAATCATTAGTATTGAAGATGGTATGGATGAGAACGATTGGGATGGTTGGAAATTATTAACAGATCGTATTGGCGACCGAGTGCAATTGGTAGGTGATGATCTATTTGTTACCAATACCGCTATTTTAGAACAAGGCATTGCCAAAGATGTTGCTAACTCTATTTTAATTAAGGTTAACCAGATTGGTACGTTGACTGAAACCTTTGCGGCGATTGATATGGCAAAAAAAGCAGGTTATACAGCGGTTATGTCGCATCGAAGTGGTGAAACAGAAGATACCACCATTGCTGATTTAGCGGTGGCAACATCGTGTGGTCAAATTAAAACAGGCTCACTGTCTCGCTCAGATCGCGTAGCTAAATATAACCAATTGATTCGTATTGAAGCCGAATTAGGTAGTGCCGCAGTCTATCCTGGCGAAAAAGTCTTTAATTAAATTTGAAGAGGGATCTAGTCATTTTTGAATTTTCACTTTAAATCAATAGCTCCCCCACCCCTCTTATGAAAGCGACAATGATTTTGCTTACCGTATTGTTATTGCTACTGCAATATCGTTTATGGTTTAGCCATGATGGTTTGCCTGCCGTTTTGCATTTAAAACGTGATGTCGAAATTCAGCGTCAAGATAATGCAAAATTGGCAGAGCGAAATAAGGTATTAACGGCTGAAGTGCATGATCTGAAAAGTGGTCTTGATGCGGTTGAAGAGCGGGCACGAAGTGAATTAGGCATGATTAAAGAAGGTGAAACTTTCTTTCAAATTATAGAGGAGCCTGTTAATGAGTGACCGATCAATGTGGGCAATTGTGCCTGCTGCTGGGATCGGCACACGGATGCAGGCTGATCGACCTAAACAATACCTTGATTTAGAGGGTAAGATGGTTGTTGAGCACACACTACAACGCTTGGCTGACCATCCTCAAATTGAAGGTATTATTGTTGCAGTGGCTGAGAATGATCCTTGGTGGTCACAGGTTACGGTGAACACGGATCGACCGATTCATCTTGTTGATGGTGGAACCGAACGTGCACATTCTGTGCTGAATGCATTAACAGCATTAGCAAAAATTACCGATGATGATCCATGGGTATTAGTACATGATGCTGTACGTCCTTGCTTGCGGCATCAGGATATTGACCAGATGCTTGATACATTAAGGGATCATCCAGTGGGTGGGATTTTAGGGATCCCTGTAACAGATACAGTTAAACGTACCAGTGCGGATCATCAGATCATAGATACAGTAGAACGTCAGGGTTTATGGCGCGCATCGACACCACAAATGTTCCGGCTAAATACACTTAAAAATGTATTACAAATGGCTAAGGAAAAACAATTAACTGTCACCGATGAAGCCAGTGCAATTGAATTAGCAGGTTTAGCAGCAATGATGGTAGAAGGTCACGCTGATAATATTAAAATTACCGTGCCTCAAGACTTAGCTTTAGCTAGTTTATTTCTTAAACAACAAAGGCAACAACAATGAGAATTGGTCATGGCTATGATGTGCATAGATTCACCGAAGGGAGATCAATAACACTGGGCGGAGTCGTTATTCCCTACACACATGGGTTAGAAGCACACTCTGATGGTGATGTATTAATTCATGCGTTGTGTGATGCACTGCTAGGTGCGGCGGGTTTATGGGATATAGGTCATCACTTTCCTGATAGTGATGATGAATTTAAAAATATTGATAGTCGTGTATTATTAAGAAGAGTAGTTAAAGATCTCAATAAACTGGGCTGGAAGGTTAATAATATTGATAGCACAATTATCGCCCAACAACCTAGGCTAACGCCTTTTATGCCCAGGATGCGTGAATGCTTAGCTGAGGATTTGGTCATTAATATTGATGCCGTAAATGTAAAAGCCACCACAACAGAAAAGCTTGGTTTTGCAGGTAGAAAAGAAGGCATTGCCGCACATGCAGTGGTACTTTTGGCTAAAATTAGTCCTTGAATAAATATGAATTCACATCATTAACACGTGTGAATAAAGCAGCCACGCAGTGTGTCGCAGAAATTCGTAGTAAGCCAGAGTATTTTCAAGTTAATGAACTATTGCCGTTTGCGCCAGAGGGTAGTGCGGGGCATGTTTGGTTAAATATACAAAAACGAGGCATTAACACCGATTGGTTGGCTATGGAGCTGGCTAAGTTTTCAGGTGTTAAACCCGTTGCTGTTGGTTATGAAGGTTTAAGCCAAGAACGACGGCCACTACGGTTATTTCCTGGTGAATTTGATTGGCAGTTTTTAGAAGATAGGCAGTTGGAAATCAAGTTTTTTTCCTAGCTGCGGGCAGTTACGCGACCGCGCTATTGAGAGAGCTAGCAGTATGTACCAATATGCAACAGCGGAACTAAAACATATTATAGATGTTGTTATTATTAACAGGAACATGATGAAAACTAAGGTAATTATTTTGAGAGACCTTTGCATAATTAAGCGCATTTTATGGGTATTGTTATTATTACCAAGCTTAGCCTTTGCCCAGACATGGCAAGCAGGCAGTGGAGATACGCAAATAGCGGTATTAGAACTCTTTACCTCTGAAGGCTGCGGTCTTTGCCCCGCTGCTGATCGCTGGGTACATAATTTACCAAACCAAGGCATTAGCGATCAACAAGTGATTGTGTTGGGCTTTCATATTGATTATTTAAATGATAGAAAAGGCTGGATCGATCGTTTTGCTAGCCCCGTGTTTTCGGACAGGCAACGTCAGTTAGCACATATTAATCTATATCAAACTATTTACACGCCTGAGTTTGTGGTGAGTGGAGAAATTATTCATAACTGGCAAAAGCATGTTAAAAAAGTGATCCATGCGGTAAATAAATTTGAACCAGAAGCTAGTATTGAGTTGATTGTTTCTCAGCAAGATAACGTACTAATTGTTAATAGCCACATAGCTATAAAAGGCTTGGAAAACTGCTTATATTCGAAGTTGTATCTAGCCATTACTGAAGATAATATTACTAGCAAAGTAACCGGTGGCGATAATGCGGGAGTGACCTTTAACCATCAACATTTAGTAAGAAAATGGTTGGGGCCATTCCCGCTTGATGAAAGTGGTGAAACAGAGGTCTCTACACGCGTTAAGTTAGATGATGACTGGGATCTAGAAAACGCACATGTGGTTGCGGTCGTACAAAATTTAAATGATGGTTTTGTATTACAAGGTTTGAAGCTATCCTTGTCTTCTCCTGAGTAACTAGCCAGCAACTTCTAGTCTTTTACGTGTAAAATAGGATAATGTAGCTATAGGGCACCTCTTGTATCTCTCAAAATATGGTAATTTAGTTAG
>CAYTAM010000075.1:0-7120 GCA_964435685.1 uncultured Methylophaga sp.
AGGTACCTGGTTATCCATGAAAGTCAGCTATATTTATATTTTCATTGTAAAACAATAGTTTAACTTGCTACTGTCATCTCGACCAGAGGGAGAGATCTTATACCACGGTAGCTCAAGATCTCTCCCTCTGGTCGAGATGACAGTAATGAAAATAATTTTACCAACTAAAACCTTTAAGTTGGGCTGAATATTATGGCTAATCAGGAAAATATTTGAAATTGAAACATTTATATTTTAACTCCAAATACGAAATACCACATTGACCACATCCGCTTTTCCGCTACTTTCTTTATCAACAATACACGCTCATTTAGAACAAAGTGTGCAGCAACAGTTAGATGAAATTTTGATTCACCAAACTGTTGCTTCAACCAATGATGAGTTATGGCAACGTCAAGCTGAAGGCAAAAACACCCCTGCTATTTGCCTAGCTGAAACACAAACTGCTGGACGTGGTCGCCATGGTGATCAGTGGCACTCCCCTGCTGCAGGTAATTTATATCTATCCATTTTCTGGCCATTTTCCGCAGAAACAGCACTTAATGGCCTTAGCATTGCTATTGGCATAAGTCTTATTAATACCTTAAAACACGAAGGTATCAATGACTTACAGTTGAAATGGCCAAATGACATTTTATATAAAAGACAAAAGTTAGCCGGAATTCTAGTAGAATCAAGGTTCGGTAAACAACAAAATACCGTCGTGGGGATCGGCCTCAACTTTGAGCTTCCGACTGCTACCCAACAACAAATTCAACAAGCAACCACCAGTCTTCAACAGCTTTGCACTCACCTACCCTGTAGAAATGAACTGGCAGGAAAAATTATAAATACAATGATAGATACATTACAAAGATTCCAAGATCACGGTTTAACTGACTTTATTAGCCAATGGCCACAGCTTGATGCCCTACACAATCAAGCTATTACATTAATTGACGGTGCTAATCATACCCGCGCGATAGCGCGCGGTATTAATGAGCAAGGCGAACTTCGTTATCAAGTGGCTAATGAAATACATACCTTATCGAATAGTCATATCAGCATAAGATTTGCTTGCGGAGGTGCTGAATAATGAAATTATTAGTTGATATTGGTAATACCTGCGTCAAATGGGCAATGCTTGAAAAAGGAGCCTCATTAGCAAGCCAATCCTTTACTCGCAAGAAAACCAGCATTAAATCATCGTTAACTAGCGAATGGAAAACGCTGAAAGATATCAGTTCCATTTATGTCTCGAATGTTGCTGGCGATAAAATAGCCCAACAATTGACTGAGTGGTCAGAAAAAAAATGGCAGCTAACACCTACCTTTATCAACAGCGAGTCCAATCGGTTTGGAGTAACAAACTCATATTCCGAACCTGAGTTGCTCGGTATTGATCGCTGGCTGGCATTAATTGCAGCAAGACAACATGCCCGCCAAGCAACCTGTATTATTGATTGCGGCACAGCGATCACCATTGATATTGTTAGCCAATATGGCATACACCAAGGCGGCATGATCCTGCCCGGTTTATCGCTTATGCGCGATAGCTTAAGCAACAATACTGAAATAGCTGATACTGCAGAAATCAGCGACTTTAAAACACTTGCGGTGAATACTCAAAGTGCGATTCAAGCCGGCACACTTTATACCATATCAGCAAGTTTAGAACGCCTTATCGATGATTTAACCGTGCAATTTAAAAATCGGATCCGTTTTATTATCACCGGTGGCGATGCCGAAACAGTACTTTCATTACTTGCTGCTCCCGTCTCTCATTATCCCGATATGGTGTTAAAAGGTCTCGCTTATTACGCCCGTCAAGATGATAAAAAACAAACACATCATTTGCAAGAAACTGTGGAATAAAGTAACTGATTTTAAAGTTGATTTATCATCAAACGCGGCAACTTGAATAATAACTGGGCTAGTTCTAAATTTCTTTTGTATGGCTAAACTGTTGGTTTTTACTGTCTGTTACATCTGCTTTTAGTATGCCAGGCTCAGCGGGTGTGAATGTAAAGCGAATACTGGGATCTTCACTTACAGAAATACCCGTCTCAACAGAAATCAATATTTCATCATTATAGGAAATATCAATTTTTGTAACCCGGTACTCAGGGAAATATCCACGAGTTACTTGGTCAAATTGTAAACCGCTAAAGTTGGGGTGACTGATAATCACCTGTGCTGTTACAGCTTTACCGATAGTGGGTTTACGCATGCGGATCTGCATTTTACCTAGCCGGGCAAGTGCACTTTCGGCATCTTTACTTGGTGGTGCGCTACAACCACCTGATGCTTTTACAAAACGTGACACCATATGTAGCGAGCCATCATTCATTTCAGCAATTGCACGTACAAAGGTGTATTTATCGACACGCATACGTGTTGAAATATCAATCAACCCCAAGTTAGCAGATAAGCTAAAATTTGCCGAATAAGGCTCAGGATTATTATCAATAACAATATGAATATTTTTAATATAGTTAGCGCTAGTTTGTGGCACTAGTGATTTAACCGAAATAGGTACAATCGCCGGATCTTCAGCACGTTTGGGTACTTCAAGAATTAATAAGTCACTAGCATTCTCACGAATAGTTCTGTCACCAAAGTATTCTATTTTTAGTAAAGGCCATAATTCTTTGGCAAGGGGGGATGTTGCATATACCGGCATCCCTATAAATGCCAGCACTAGGCTGATTATAAAAACATTGGTAATTCGGTTCATCATAACTACTTCTCCTACCTACTTAAAGGAGGCTCTGATCAAGTCCAATTATTTTAGACTTGCTAAAAGCGCCGATATTTTCCACGAAGATCGCAGCAATAGAACGACTATTACGGCTCACTTCGTGAAAAATAGCGACACTTTTTTCTGCGCCTAATTATAACCGACTTAATCAGAGACTCCTTAACCTGCTTTCTTATTCACCGACCTAAAATAATTACTTATTACAAATGAAAAAACTGCGTTAATATACCCGTGTTACTTGGTCATTAAAATTATGCGCGGTTCATTTTTAAGTGGTATACGCTTAATCTGCTTGGCAGATTGCAAGTCAATGACGGATAAGGAGCTATCAAACCAGTTAGTGATAACAGCGCGCTGCTGATCTGTGGATAATGCAATATCTTCTGGCATTTTACCTGTCTTTATTTCAGCAACAACATTAAAATTTAATGTATCAACAACCACTAAATTATTGTCATTTTGATTCACTACATAAAATTGCTTACCATCATTACTAACGGTTACACCATAAGGTGCTTTTCCTAGCTTCAAGGTTGCAATAGTTTCATAATTATTGGAATCAATAACTCTTATTGAATTTTCATGTATACAGGTAACATAAATATGACCATTATGTGCGTTGAAGGCAACGGCATAGGGTCTTTCTCCAGTTTTAATGGTGGCTAACAACACCGGTTTGTCGGCATCCAGCACAGTTAAAGAGTCGCTTTCACGGTTAACCACAAACACTTTTCTTCCAATTTCATCTAAAGCAATTCCAGCTGGACTCTTACCTACTGCGAGCAGATCAACTAACAACCAAGTTGCCGTGTTTATTACTAACACTGCATCGCGAGACCAGTCTGTAACAAACAATTGTTGCCTGCTGTCATCTAATACCATCCCAAAAGGCTGACCACCTGTATCAATTTCACTCAATACTTCATGGCTAGTTTTATCAATGACAGAAATGATCCCCTGCCCAGGATGTGACACATAAAAAACCTGTCGCTTATTATCTACGACTAAACTAACGGGGCCTTTTGGCACCTCAAAGGTCTTTGCAATTTGTAATGTTGCTGAGTTGAAAATAGTAATATTATTACCGGCTTGACTAGTGATGTAGAAGTTATCCGCCAACACGATGCTCGGTATCAAAGCCAGCAAAAAAATTATTTTAGAGACCTTTGCATAATTAAAGCGCGGTTTAGGGAATGCAGAAAAGAGTACGTTTTTTACCCAAAAGCAAGCAGAATAGCGAGCTATTTGACGAGTTTTTGGGTAAAAAAGGTGCTGTTTTATGTACTTCATAAAGTGTGATTTAATTATGCAAAGATCTCTTTTATTATACAAACTCACTGCTCCTATTTATTTTTCCAACGCAGACTTCAAGCCATCCAATCCAGATTTTGCATATTCAGTCATCGCCTTAACTGCCGCCGCATCATTCAAGTTTTCTGGTGGAAAATTACCGGTATCTGCACGATAAAAACGTACGCTCCAGCTCACTAGACTACCATTATCTGCCGCTTCAACTTGAATGCCAATTGTATAAAAACTGACTGGCATTACCTCGACATTTTCCAGTAACAGACGATAGCTCATATAATGAGCCTCTGCATCAGACACATCTAAACTATCGGTAATTTCACCGCCACTTACCAAGGTTACCACTCGGGTTATTTCATCTGTCATGTCAACAGAGGCAACTAATGGATGCCATTGTGCCAACAACTCAAATGCTTGCACTTTATTCCATACGGTCGCCACATCAGCATTTATAATAATATTTTCAGCAATTTTTTGTGGCGTTGGTCCATGCGCGACAGCAAGTGTACTTGCTAAAATACCTAAACTCATGACCAATATGATTAGTTTATTTAACATTTTGTTCACATTACTACCTCTGAATTATTTTGGTGAACGGTTAGTATTACCTAGCGTTTCTACATGATTATTTATGATCCCTATTTGGGTATATTTGTATGTTTTGTCACCGTTACCGATCCTCACTAGGTTTTTATAAATCCAAAATTCCACTGTCCCACTTGCATTTTTTTTACTGGATATTTCATCTGGCTCTCCCAGTTTCTCCCTGACAAATTCAGCATCTTTTCCTGAAATCATTTTTACAAATTCAAATTCAGCAATGGTCTCAACAATCTTAGCTTCAGCATAAAGTACAGTGGGTATCAGCATGATCATACAAATTGGTACAAAAATCATTCTCACTAATCTATTCATTTTCATTATTTCAAATCTCACATAAAAATATAATTATACAGTGCGGTTAACAACAATAAATAGGGTTCTTATCCTGCATAAAGTAGTGTTAACATCATTGCTGACACCATGGATTTCTCCCGTTTTTTTGGATGTTCCCTTATTAAGGAAAAATCGCTATATAATACATAAATCATCATAAAATTTAGGAATACAAGCCACATAGGCTTATTATGAAATTACCACTACTAGATAATAAAAGTAACATCAACTTCGATCTCACCATTGTGGTCACTTTAGCCATCGTCACTTATCTACTTGCTGGTTATTTTAACCTTGCGGAACGTTGGCTTGACTGGGCGTATTATGGAGAACATTATCAACTTGATGAAATTATTTTTGTTTTACTTGTGTTGAGCGCTGGTATGGTATGGTTTGGTCAGCGCCGCTATAAAGAATTACAAACCGTTCTGCAGCAGAATATAGAAATAACATTAGCACTAGAAAAAAATAACCTAGAGATAGCAAGCTTACTCACACAAAACCGAGCTTTAATTAAGCACAATACGCAAGTCAGGGAAGCCGAACGTAGCCATCTTGCCTCAGAACTTCATGATGTATTTGGTCAATATCTTGCTGCCATTGATGTCAATGCCTCTGCAGCCTTAAAACAGACAAAAGTAGATGAAAAATCATACCCACTTATAAAAACCATTCAAGATAGTGCTAATTATCTTCGTGAAGTAACTCGCTCTCAATTACGCAGTATCAAACCACCTAGTTTGGAATCTGTTGGTTTATCGGCCGCTATTAATGAACTCATTTCACAATGGTTGATCTCATTTCCAAACTATCAATTGAGTCTTTCCATAGATGTTAATGATGAATGGGTGGAATACGATACTGCATTAACGATATATAGATGTTTGCAGGAAGGTCTGTCAAATATCGTGCAACATGCCAGTGCAAGCAGAATATCAATTGATCTAGTGACTCGATTAAGCCCAGAGTTTGAAAATGAAATTTGCCTAATGCTCCAAGATGATGGCATTGGTCTTAATGCTGATGCAAGTTTAAGCAAAGGACTCGGTCTTATCGGTATCCGCGAACGGGTTACTGCTTTATCCGGTCATTTCCATTTAGATCCTGCTAAACCACAAGGCACTGTTGTTGTACTAATTATTCCTTTAGGAGCCTCTGAATAAGTCATGGGCAAAATAGCTTGCGTCAAAAATGTTCAGTTTTAAGGCGAAAAACGCAGGTAATAGTGTGCTATTGCCAAGTTTTTTAACGCATAAACTGGATATTTTGGGCGTGAGATATGAGTTGATGACTTGTTCAGAGGCTCCTTTATAAAGACTCACTTAATTTTATTACCAAAGGTATATCAAATGAATACTCAGCCCATCTCTGTTTTGCTAATAGATGATCACGCAATTTTACGTGAGGGATATCAACGGCTTCTTGAATCTGCGGGTTTTTCGATAATCGGTCAAGCTGGAAATGCTACTGATGGTTACCAGGCCTTTATCACACTAAAACCAAAAGTATGCATTATTGATCTAACTATGCCGCCTGGAACCAGCGGACTAGAATGCATCCGTCGCATATGTCTTCATGATAAAAATGCCTGTATATTAGTCTGTAGCATGCATGAAGAAAGCGCTTTGGCTATACGAGCTATGGAACTTGGAGCATTGGGCTACATTACCAAATCTTGCTCATCTGATATTTTGATCGAGGCCATAAACACAGTTGCTGAGAAAAAACACTATCTTTCTCATGAACTTGCACACTCCATCGTTATCGAAACGCACCTCAAACCAGAGCAAAAAATTAGTTCACTTTCACATCAGGAATTCGCAATATTTACCATGGTCGCCAGTGGCGCGAGTATTGCAGAAATATCAAAAAACCTTCATCTCTCACCTAAAACAGTTTCTAATTACAAAACTAATATGATGCGGAAACTTGGTTTTACTAAGCTAGCAGAGGTTATTTTCCTATCGCAGAAATACGGACTAAATATCCCTTCTTCACATCAATAATATCGCCTTATGGGCACCTTTTTGACACTCTCGTAGCTTATAGCCAGTCAAACTGAGCACAAGCTTAAGCGGCAGTCTAGGAGCTTGTCCGAGAATAGAAATCGTAGCGAGGGGAAGCTGATTTGAGTCA
>CAYTAM010000076.1:0-7096 GCA_964435685.1 uncultured Methylophaga sp.
ATTGAATGAACACGGGTATATATTATGATATTGGTAGCAAGAGCGATTGTTGGTGAAGCATTTGCCGATGAAGTTGTGCAAGATGCTTGGATCTCCGCAATTAGAGCCTTGCCAAAATTTGAAGGGCGCTCATCACTAAAAACATGGCTACTCCATATCGTGATCGTGAGCAATGGCGCAAAAAGCCGCGTTCGGCGTGAAAACAGACACAGCTCCTTAGATGAAGGCTGGCAAGAATATCAGCAGATAAGTTTGATAATACAGGTCACATAGATACGATAACGTATTTGCGTGGGAACAAGCTACACCCGAAGCGATATTAGCCAATGAACAATTACAAGCCATTATAGAACAGAGCTTCCAACAGCTACCCGCTCAACAACGTGCCGCCCTAACACTCTATGATATGGAAAGCATAGAAATGAAAGAAATTTGTAACATTTTAGATGTTTCCGCATCTAATGTGCGGGTATTACTACATCAAGCACGCACAACATTGCACCAAAAAATAGAAAAATATCAGGACAACCCGTAAATGTACCAGTGTAAAGACATTGTAAATGAAGTGAACAATTATATTGATGGCGACTTGCCGCTAGCTAAGCGTTTAGGCTTATTTTACCATCTTTTAATTTGCAGTTGCTGTAGTAATTATTTGCAGAAAATTCGTGCCACCATCTCGGTGATCACTGTCTCCAAACCAAAAGAAGATGACAATACTGATATTCAAGCATTAGCGAAACAGTTGTATGATTTATGCAACAGCCACGAACATTAACGTTTCGCTTATATTTGGTGTTTATCTTTCCATTCATTGTAAGGCATGCCATAAATATATTCGCGAGCTTGATCATAATCAATATCTAAACCCTTATCTTCTGCAGCAGCTAAATACCATTTAGCTAAACAGTTACGGCAAAAACCAGACAACTCCATAAGATCGATATTTTGCACATCAGTACGTTGTTGCAAGTGGGAGGTTAAGCGGCGAAATGCCGCTGCCTCCAGTTCAATTTGTGTTTGTTTTTTCATTTTCATTTTCATTCCTCAATATTTAAACACAGTGCTTCCTTTACCATGCTTGAGTTAGAGTAGTGACAGATAGACCAGCAGTAAAGTAATTACCTATAAAAGACATTTCACGGCATTTCCTGATTAATGATCTGTAGTAATTGCTCTGATCACTATACCCTATAAGAATTGCTCAAATATTTCTATGTCTGCCTCATCCTTTAAGCTTGCAATAAAGGCTTGTAATTCGCTATTGCCATACGCTTGAGTTAAATATCCCTTCACACTATCAATAGCTTGCTGAGGAAAATGGTCAGGGACAGCACTACCTTCAAGTAGTGCTGAAACCTGAACAACGACGTAATTACCATTTTCAGTAGTAAATCCGCTGTATTGGCTTGCTTCATCAGGTCTAGGTGCTGCAAAGGCGTGTTGCAATATTTGTCTATCAACATCGCTATTAGTGCGGCTTACTAACTGCTCTGTTTGCCAGTTACCTTCTTTAAATAAATCCAAGGGTGACTCGCCGGCTTTAAGCTTTGCAATAATCTCTTCACCTTGTTTACGTGCTTGTTCATGCGCCAACTCATAACGAAGTTGTGCTCGAATACTGGGCGCTACTGAATCAAAAGGTAAGGGTATAGCGTCTATATGTTTATTTTTACGAAGCACAATCATATGTGATTCATTCAATTCAATAATTGGACTATTTAAGTCATTAACTAATACATCTTCACTAAAGGCCGCTGTGACCACTTTTCTTTCTGCTGCGATACCACTACCGCCACCGCGCGTAAAACTAGGACTAGTTTTTATTAGCAAACCGGTTTCTTCTGCTGCAATCTGGAGATCATCTGGATTTTCAAAACTAAGATCTGCTAGTTGCTGTGCTTTATCATAAAACAATTGTTCTGCTTGCTGGCGCCGATATATTATTTCAATTTCTTGTTTAGCTTCCGTAAATGACTTACCTTCCCCTGCTTGGATTTTAGTTACTTTTACTAAATGGTAGCCAAACTCCGTTGTTATTGCTTCACTAACTTCACCCTCATTCATTTCATCAAATACAGCATGTTCAAAGGCAGTTTCGATATCGCTGCGTTGGAACAAGCCTAAATTACCACCATCTTTTGCTGAACCAGGATCTTGTGAGAACTCAACAGCTAATGCACTAAACTGCTCACCTTGTTGTATGCGTGTTTGTATAACGGCTATTGTTTCTAATGCTTGTTGTTCATCTTGCTCAATCAGGATATGACTAATTTGACGCTGTTCTGGCTCAACAAACTGGTTTTCATTATCAGCATAGAATTGCTCTAAGTTCGCTTCATCCAACTCAATTTCTTTACTAATACCATCAATAGTTAGCTCAAGATAATCCACCACCATTTGTTCAGGTGCCACATAACTCGCCGCATGTTTTTCATAATGTTCACGCACCGCTATATCATTTATTTCAATTGATTGTGCTTGCTCACTTACAAAAATAACACCATATGCCACTTCACGCACTTGATTTTCTAATCTCAACATATTATTAAGCAAGTAGTCACCAATAAAGCTGGACTGTTGTACATTATTGATCAGTTCTTGGTTTAATATATCCGAACGTAACTGTGCTTCAAACCGGCTCGGTGTTAAACCCGATCGCGCTAAGAGCCTGTTATAGGTATTGACATCAAACTGACCGTCTTTTTCAAATGCCGGTGTAGCTTTAATATTGCTAAATAAGTTTTGATCACTAATACGCTGACCAATATCATAGCTCGCCATACGTAATAATTTTTTATCCACAACACCATCTAGTACTGCTTGTTTTATTGCAAAACTATCAAAAACCTCAGGATCGAACTGCTCACCCAAACGTGTTCTCATTTGATCACGATATTGTTGTAATGCTTGCTGGTATTCTATTTGCAGTATTTCTTCGCCATTAACTTTAGCAACAACAACACTAGAAGGCCCAGTAATATACGAATTAACGCCCCATAATGCAAAAGGGATACTAATTAAACCAACAATAAACCAAGCTACCCAGCCTTGTGCATGAACACGGATAAAATTCAACATAGCAGATAAACCTTCAATAAAATAATGCAAAAAAAAGCGCATATCAATGCGCCTTTTTAAAGTGATTTTGGCGGAGCGGACGGGACTCGAACCCGCGACCTCCGGCGTGACAGGCCAGCATTCTAACCAGCTGAACTACCGCTCCTAATTTCCCTGGTGGGTGTTGAGGGGATCGAACCCCCGACCCTCGCCTTGTAAGGGCGATGCTCTCCCAGCTGAGCTAAACACCCCAGAAAACCGCTTAGTTTACAGCATCCTTTAAAGCCTTACCAGCTTTAAATGCAGGGATTTTTGCTGCTTTAATTTGGATTTCTTCGCCGGTGCGTGGATTACGCCCTGTACGTGCTGCGCGGTCACGAACAGAAAATGTTCCAAAACCTACTAAAGTTACTTGTTCACCACCACTGAGTGCTGTTGTTATCGCACCTGTCATACCGTCTACTGCTAATGCTGCCTTTGCTTTTGAAATATCAGCCGCACCTGCTACTGCATCAATTAATTCTGATTTATTCACAACTTAAGTCCTCTCGTTAACGTAAATATTATTATATGTCCCACCAGACAATCTAGCCAATCCAGCCCTACGGGGGAACGTGTATATAACTACAGCAAAAACCGCCTGTCAACCCAAAAATTAGGGGTTACATTACTACTATTCCAACAATGTCTTTTCATACAATTGCTTATAAAAACTATGTAATTTATTTATCAGCGAGTAGAGTATCAAGCCACACTTGAGTTAACGCAACATATTGGGCAACAGATATTGTCTCAGGGCGTTGCTTCAATGTAATTCCCGCTTGCAAAATTAACGCAGGTGTTATCATTGTTTTCAATGTGTTAGCAATTGTTTTACGCCGTTGAGAAAAGGCCTTAGTGACTATTTTCTTTAATGCTTTCATATCAACTTCGCCGCCCATATGATGTGCTAATGGTCGTAGATACAAAATAGCAGACTCAACTTTAGGAATAGGCTCAAATGCTTCTGGTGGCACATTAAAAAGTAGTTCTGCCTGACACTGATATTGCACCATAATAGTTAAACGACCATATTGTTTGTTGCCAGGTTGCGCACAAATTCGCTCAACAACCTCGCGTTGTAGCATAAAGCACATATCCTCAATACAGTCAGATTGTGCTAACAAATGAAACAATAATGGCGTGGTAATATTATAGGGAAGGTTGCCTACAATACGTAATTTTTGTTGGTTTATTACTAGTGAACAATAATCAAAGCGTAATGCATCTGCTTGATGAATTATTAAGTTTTTATGTTCTGAAAACTGTGTTTGCAATAATGCTACAAGATCGCGATCCAATTCAATCACATCAAGTTGTCCAGATTGTTCTAGTAGCAACGTGGTCAAAGCTGCACGCCCCGGACCAATTTCAATTATATGTTGGCTTTTTTTTGGATCAATTGCGGCAACAATATCATCAATCACCGACCGATCTTGTAAAAAATTTTGCCCGAAACGTTTTCTCGCTTTTGGGTGTTGCTTTTTTATCATATTATTTGCTGCTGCGCCATATCACAAGCCATATCAATAGCCGCTTGTAAGCTAGTGATACTTGCTTTGCCCGTCCCCGCTAAATCTAAAGCTGTGCCATGATCAACAGAGGTGCGTATAAATGGCAAACCTAATGTGATATTAACGGCTTTACCAAAGCCTTGATGTTTTAAAACGGGCAAGCCTTGGTCATGATACATCGCCAACACCACATCATAATTTGATAGTTTTTCTGCAACAAAAATAGTATCGGCTGGCCAAGGTCCTGATAAATCCATCCCCTGCCGCGATAATGTATTAATCACCGGAGCAATAATATCAATTTCCTCGCGTCCCAAATGCCCCTCTTCCCCTGCATGGGGGTTCAAGCCGCATACGGCAATGCGTGGCGTGGCAATGCCTGCCTGCTGTTGCAAACTGGTATTTATGATCTCAATCACATGTGTCAGTGATTGCTGTGTAATCGCTTCACTCACTTTATTAAGTGGTAAATGGGTGGTGGCTAATGCAACACGTAGTTCAGGCGTAGCCAACATCATCACTACTTGCTCAACACCAGCACCATCAGCAAAAAACTCCGTATGCCCGCTAAACGCCACACCCGCTTCATTAATAATACCTTTATGTACCGGTGCGGTTACAACGGCATCAAACTGTTTAACTAAACATCCGTCTAAAGCTAATTGCAATGAAGCTAGCACATACGATGAATTTGTTTTATTTAACACGCCAGCTTGTACAGGCGCATCTAATGTAACAGGTATATATTTCAGTGTTTTTTTTGCGCTGATTGTGGCGGGCTTACTCTCATCAAACAGCTCCATCTCAATAGATAGTCCTAAACTATCACAGCGCTGCTTTAGCAATTCAGGATCAGCTATAATAATAAGCTCACATTGCTGCTGATCCTGTGATATTTGCACACATAAATCAGGGCCTATTCCTGCCGGTTCACCCGCTGTTACAACAATGCGTGGAAGAGTCAACTGTCACGATACTCCACATAAGCCTCATCACGCAATTGTCGCAACCAGTGCTCTAAATCTTCTTCAATTTTACGTTTGCGGATTTGTGCACGCGCTTCATTGCGCTGAAATTCTTCTGCCATATCTTGTTCGCGACGATCATTTACTTTAATCACATGCCAGCCAAAGCGACTTTTAAAAACATCACTGATTTCACCAGCCACCAGTGCGTCCATTTTCTCTTCAAATTCAGGTACCATTGCGCCCGGACTGCTCCAACCTAAACTGCCGCCATCAATAGCGCTACCGGTATCATCTGAGTGTGCTTTTGCTAACTCGGCAAAGTTAGCACCATTTAACAGCCTTTCATGAAGCTGTAATAAACGCTTTTCTGCATCATCATCAGTAGTTAATTCATTGGTTTGTATTAAAATATGGCTTGCTAAAGTTTGCTTTACCATATGTGTTTCTTCGCTTTTTTTATCGGTGACCATAACCAAATGAAAACCGCTACCGCTACGTAGTGCTAGGCTTACCTCTCCCACGTTTAACATAGGCACAATATCAGCAAATAGAGAGGGTAGCTCACCTTTTTTTCGCCATCCTAGCACACCACCTTCTAAAGCATTCTGACCATCTGAATAGCCTGCTGCCACCTCTGAAAAAGCGGTGCCGTCATTCAATAAATCTTGTATTTTTTCCAGTTTTTGCTCGGCTTGCTGGATTTGTTCTGGTTGTGCCGCATCGGGCACACTGATTAAGATATGTAATAAATGGTAGCTCTGCTCTGCCCCACCCTGCACTGATTGCGTAGTTAGATAGCCATCAATTTCCCTATCAGATACAACAACCTTATCCTCCACTACTGCTTTTCGTAGCCTACTGATCACCATTTCCTCTCGGATTGACTCACGGAACTCAACAAAATCAAAGCCATCTCGCTCTAATAAATCACGAAAACCACGTAACGATAAATCATTATTGCCCGCAATTTGAGTCAGTGCCGCATTCAGCGCATCATCACCAACACGCACACCAATATTAGCCGCTTCTTGCATTTGTAACCGTTGCATAATCAGTCGCTCAAGCACTTGCGCACTTAAAATATCTGCTGGTGGTATTGCTGCATTACGTTGTTGCAGTTGCTGACGAATAGTCCGTTCTAAGTCATGCAATTCACTTTCAAGCAACACCTCATTATTGACAATAGCAATAATTCTATCTAACGGTGCCGCCCACGCACAGCTCATTATCATTAAAGAAAGCAGTAGAATTCTAATCATGGAATATCCAACAAATAGTATTGAACGTAATATAACTTACGTATTAAATTATTAAAGCTCGTTATTGTACTTGAACAAGATGCTATAACCAAAGACAACACCCAAAGTATATTCGTTCAGTGACACCTTTGCATAATTTTATACCTATACCCGTGATCATTCAATGTGTGAAGATTTAGGGCAAAAATAGGAAGTCAGAGAAAGGCGCAATGTGCAGGTAATGACTAGTCCTTTATGTCCATGGATGGACTGTATG
>CAYTAM010000077.1:0-7038 GCA_964435685.1 uncultured Methylophaga sp.
CAGAAATTGCAAGCCAATCATTTTGACGAGCTTAAAAAAAGTATTGAAACCGTGTTATCTGATATCGACGCTCAAGTCGGTGATGTTATCGATCCTATTACTGCATCGATACGTCCACCCTTTAATTTGGCAGTGGGCATTATCGGCTCAATTAAGCGTATTGCCCAAAAAGTATTAGAACCTTTTGATGCGATTAAACTGTATACCAACTTATTCGGTATGGGTGATGATAGCCCAGCTATATCAACATCAACACGCAGTCGCGTGCAACAAGCACAAAGCACAACTGCTGTGCATGATGTAGCAAAACGAGGTGCACTAATTGAAGCATGCCGATCATCAAGTGAAGCCGAATATGATTCGCTTGATGATGCAATAAACATTCGCAATGGCTTGCTTGATGAACTCGATGTGCAAATGCAGCAAGATGGCATTAATGATTGTGTTTATAACGCCTTATTAGATTTACGCGTGGCGGTCATTGATGATATTCGCACCCGGGGTGCTGATTTGCCCAAACTAAATACACACACACCTTTGATAGTGCAGCCTTCTTTAGTTATTGCTCACCAGTTATATGGTGATGCCAGCCGCGATCTACAAATCATTCGCCGCAACAAAATTCGACACCCGGGCTTCGTTCCCGGAGGTGATGCATTGGAGGTGCTCAATGTCTGATGTGCTCTTAAAAATTGATGGCATTATTCATGCCGGCTGGCAAAGTATTCAGTTGTCATTCTCATTAGAAAGCATCGCCAACACCTTTCAATTAAGCCTAACCGATAAATGGGCAGATGATGCCGAGCCACGCCGCATTAAAACCGGCAGTGCCTGTGAAGTGTGGATTGATAATACTAAAGTCATTACCGGCTATATTGATGATGTAACGCCCCAATATGATGCGACTAGCCACACCGTTAGCGTGTCGGGTCGCTCTAAAGCGGGTGATTTGGTGGACTGCTCTCACCCGGGCAAGCAATATAGTAGCCGCAAACTGAAACAACTGGCTGATGATTTGTGCAAGCCGTTTGATATAAAAGTGCTGGTTGATAAGGGTGTTGATATTAGCCAAGCTTTAAGTGCCAAAGAAATCGAAACAGGCGAAACCATCTTTGAGTTCCTGGAACAATTAGCACGCTATCGTGCGGTGCGCCTAATCAGCAATGTTGATGGCGATATCGTTATCACCCAAGCGGGCAAATCACGCATTAATACCGCCTTAATATTAAGTCAGAACGTTCTCAGTGCATCGGGTCAATTTAGCCAGCGCGACCGTTTTAGTGAAATATCGGTGATTGGCTCACAAGCAGGCAGTGATGATTTTTGGGGCAAACCTGCCGCTCACATTAAAGCCAAATCAACTGATAAAAATATCAACCGTCACCGACCAATGGTGATGAATGCTAATGATGGCATTAATTTAAGCGATGCCAAAAAACAAGCACAGTGGGAAATCAACACCCGCTTTGGTCGTGGCAAAGGCATCGTCTACACCCTCAACGGTTGGTTGCATGATGATGGCTTATGGCAGCCGAACCATTTAGTGCCGGTTAAAGATAGCTTTTTAAGCATTAACAGCGATATGTTGATCACCGAGGTGCAGCTTGTTATGGATGAGCAAGGTCAGCGTACCGAGTTACGGGTGATGCCGCCTGAAGCATTCGAGCTGATCGCTTTGCCTGAGCCTAGCATTGAAGATGACGGAGGCTGGTAATGCATATTCGCACACTCAATAAAATGCTACGCCCCCTGTATCGTCGCATTCGATTAGCGATTCGACGCGGTGTATTAACGGGCAGTAATAGCAGCACTAAAATGCAAGCCGTTCAGGTGCAGGTGACCCCCGATTTAACATTAGAGATGGAACACTTTGAACCTTATGGTTTCACCAGCAACCCACATGACGGTGCAGAGCCTATTGTCGGCAATGTTGAAGGCAAAAGCCACCCCGTCACCCTCTTGATAGCTGACCGCCGTTATCGCCTTCAGGCATTAAAAAAAGGTGAGGTGGCGCTGCATGATGATCAAGGTCAAGTTGTGCATTTTAAACAAGGTGGTCACATTCAAGTTACAGCGAATACGCAACTTACCATCACCGCACCCTTAACCCGAATTGAAGGTGATTTAGATGTCACCGGTGAGGTGGTTGATCGCGTTGATATTGATGGCCAAAGCATGAGCGGTATGCGTGACATATTCAACACACATACACACACAGGTGACAGCGGTGGCAGCACCAGTCAGCCTAATCAAACAATGGGTAATTAAATGGATATCGCACTACAACAAGACAATAATCATCAATTTGACATCACGTTAAATGGCCCTGATGTGACCACTGAAAAGGGATTGCGAACAGCCGTCATGATCAGTTTATTTACCGATGCTAGAGCACATGATGATGATGTGTTACCAGGTAATGATAATGACCGTCGCGGCCATTGGAGTGACTATTTTAGTGACCGAAGTTTAGGATCACGATTATGGTTGCTAGAGCGCGAAAAGCAGTTGCCACAGGTGTTGCAACGTGCAAAAGACTATGCCGATGAAGCATTGCAATGGTTTATTGATGATGGCATCGCCCAAAACGTTAATGTCATTACAGATTGGTTATCAGAAGGACGCATGGCGATTTATGTGACCATCATTAAAGCAGATGGTGACACGTGGCAGCATACATTTGAATATGAATTAAAGGGGGCGTAAATGTCATTTAATAGACCGACAATTACACAGTTAATTACACGCGCTCAGAATGATATCGACTCACGTTTGCCGGGTGTTGATGCTAAATTAAGAGTGACGTTGATTAATGCTGTAGTCAATGGCGTAGCCGCTGTTTCTCATGGCTTATATGGTCATCTTGATTGGCTCAGCAAACAAATTATTCCTGACACCGCTGAAGATGAACTATTAGAGCGCCATGCCAGTTGGTGGGGCATTAATCGCAATTCGGCTACAGCGGCTATCGGCAGCGTTATTTTCACAGGTAGCAATGGCGTGGTTATTCCTGCAGGCACGTTATTACAGCGTAGTGATGAAGCTGAATTTACCACTGATAGTGAAGTGACTATTAGCGCAGCCACAGCCAACGTATCCGTCACAGCCAGCATTCATGGTCAATCAGCAAATACCACAGCCAGTTCAGTGTTAACCATTGTTTCACCTATTGCGGGCGTTAATAGTGAGTCTGTCGTTGACGGTGCTGGCTTAAACAGCGGCACTGATATTGAAACCATTGATGCCCTGCGTGAACGCTTACGCCAACGTGTGCAACAACCGCCACATGGTGGGGCTAAACATGATTATGATGCATGGGCTAAAGAAGTGTCTGGTGTAACCAGATCATGGACATTTCCACTTTGGTTTGGTGATGGCACAGTCGGTGTTTTCTTTACCCGTGATAATGATGCCAGCCTGATTCCTGATCCAACAGAAGTAGCCGAAGTGCAAACCTATTTAGACAGTGTTCGACCTGTCACTGCATCGGTCACAGCTATTGCACCGATAGCGGCTGCACAAGATATGATCATCCAGATTTCACCGAATACCGTCGATGTTCAAACCGCCATTGAAGCCTCATTAAAAGACCTGTTTAGGTTAGAAGCCCAAGTTGAAGATGGCAATGGCAGCGGCACATTATTAATAAGTCATATTCGTGAAGCCATATCTATTGCAACAGGTGAGGCTGATCATATATTAATCACACCTGCTGCCAACATCACTTTAAGCAGTGCTGAGCTAGCTACATTGGGCGCAATTACATGGCAGGCAATACCATGAGTTATGATGTAGCTAATTATACTGATCAGCTAGTGGCACTCATGCCACGCGGCGTGATTTGGGATGAAATGACAGAGCATGATACCCATTTCACCGCATTATTAGCCGCATTGGCGCAAGAGTTCGCCCGTATCGATAGTCGCACAGAGCAATTAATCGATGAAACCGATCCGCGTTCACTATTTGAAATGCTATTTGGTTGGGAACAATGGTTAGGTCTGCCCGGTGACTGTTCGGCTCCATCCAATACACTAGAACAACGCCGTCAAGCAGTGTGGGATTTACTCACATCTACCGGCGGTCAATCTCGTGATTATTTTATCAATCTTGCTGCAAGGCTAGGTTATACCATCACTATTACAGAGCTCTTCCCGCACACCGTTGTCAGTCCTGTCAACCATCCCCTTTACGGTGCAAGTTGGCTTTATGTCTGGCAGGTCAACGCCATAGAACAAGGTGAGGAAATCAGATATATGACCGTAATCAGCGGCGTTGATGAAGCGTTATCAACCCGTGATACCAACATTCTTGAGTGTGCGGTAAACAGGCTAAAACCTGCACACACTCGCGTTATATTTAACTATGGAGATTAACTATGGATCCGCGTAATTTTGAAAGTGGCGCCATTGCCACACCGCCCCCTAAACCCGTCACGCCATCGGTCGGTTATCCGACCAATGGCAACGGCACCACTATTCCGCCGACCGTGCCCGGCGCCTTTGTGTTTTATAAAATAATGGAAGAAATGAACAATGTAATTGTCGGTGCAGGGTTAACACCTAATGACGATGATTTAGATCAGTTTTGGCAATCTATTCAATTATTAATCAGCCCGGCATTTGTGGGTAATATCGCAATCAGTCCCGTTAATATTGTGCCTAGTGGTTACCTAGAATGTGATGGCGCGGCAATTTCACGCACATCTTATTCTGCATTATTCACATTGCTTGGCACGGTGTTTGGTGTAGGAGATGGTTCAACCACATTTAATTTACCCGATTTTCGTGGCGAGTTTTTACGTGGTTTTGATAATGGTCGAGGTGTTGATATTGGGCGGCTTATTGGTTCGTTTCAACTTGATGAGTTTAAAAGTCACACTCATTTCACGGGGAGTAGCCTGCAAACCGCCGGGCCTGGATCGCATCTCTCAACCAACCACTCACCCCCCTCAGCTAGTGCTGTTCCGACAGGTTCTACAGGTGGTGTAGAGACGCGACCACGCAATATAGCAATGATGTTCTGTATCAAATATTAAGGATATAAAAATGAATATTTATCATTATGACAAAACAACAAATGAATACTTAGGTTCAAGCACTGCGAAACTTGATCCTATTGATAACGACGCCATGATTCCAGCCAGTGCGACTTCAGTTGAACCACCCTCAACAGCTGCTAATGAGGTGGCTATTTTTGATGGGACTGATTGGAGCGTGCAACCTGATCATCGTGGTTATAGTGGCTATGATGCCTCGGGCAATAGCCAAGAAATAACAGAGATCAATATCACGCCGAATCCATCTTGGACGCTAACGCCTCCCTTTATTATTGCTGATGCCAGAGCACTAAAAACAGATGCAATAAACGCACTGGTTGCAGGTGTTATCACAGCTGGTTTTATATCAGATGGATTAGGTAGCGATCACACCTATCAATCACAACTAGAAGACCAACTTAACTTATCTGGCTTGGCTGGCAGTGGTGGCACATGGCCATTCAAATGCAGTGCTGATGGCGGTGTCACTTGGACGTATATTAATCACACCAACGCCCAATTTGGAACGGTGGTTAATCATGGCATCACCCAAAAGCTGGGCGCAATACAAACTGGCGAAGTGCTAAAAGCACAAGCAGCATCAGCAGTTGATCAAGCGGCACTAGATGCCATCGTGTGGCCATAAGTCATGACTATCTATCAACGTATTATTCAAATACTTATCGCGTTCAGCCAATTGCTCAATACTTTGCTTGGATTGTTTATTGATGACGGCTGGGCTGATGAATCTGTTTCAGCTAAAGCTTATCGATTAAGACATCATGGCTGGCACAAGCTTTATAAGCTGATCAATTTCATCTTTTTTAAAGAAGACGATCATTGTAAGGCCTCGTATATAGCAGAACTTAAATCCCGACACCTGCCGCCTGAATATCGTATGAACAAATAATAAGGAAGAGGAAGCGACCAGACTGATGCATCAACATCAATCTGGTCACCAACCCACAGGATAGTGACCTGTGAGACAGCCAAGGCCTCCCCACCACGCCGACGCGGCAGGATTAGCCTAGCACAAAATCAAACAGTCTCAGAGGCAAATAATGGCAAAACCAATCATACCGTGGATGGGTGGAAAAACCCGTCTATTAAAACAAATCATCCCCCTCATTCCAGCGCACCAATGCTATGTAGAAGTGTTCGCCGGAGGTGCTGCTCTATTCTATAAAAAACAACCCGTCAAAGTCGAAGTGCTCAATGATATTAATGGCGAACTAATCAATTTATACAGAGTTGTTCAGCATCATTTAGAAGAATTTGTTAGACAATTCAAGTGGGCATTAAGCAGTCGAGAAGTATTCAAATGGGAGAAAATGAAACAGCCAGAAACACTGACAGATATCCAGCGTGCAGCACGCTTTTACTACCTCCAAAAACTAGCTTTTGGAGGCAAGGTTGACGGTCAAACTTATGGCACAGCCACAACCGCAAAACCAAGGTTAAATTTACTCAGAATTGAAGAAGATTTAAGCGACGCACATCTCCGATTATCAAGGGTCAATATCGAGCATTTAGACTGGGTAAAATGCATCGAAAAATACGACCGAAAACATACCCTGTTTTACCTAGATCCACCGTACTACGAAACCGCCGGATATGGCGTTGATTTTGGCTTAGAGCAATACGAGAAAATGGCCGAGTTAGCCAGGACAATAAAAGGCAAAATAATCATCAGCATTAACGACCATCCAACCATCAGAGAACTGTTCAAAGACTTCACCATCAAAACAGTACCCATCACCTACACAGTAGGCAGTGCTAAGAACAGAAAGAAGGCAAGTGAGCTAATAATCACAAGATAACAATATCCAATTATCTATACACAACAGTCGCCATATGCATAGAAAACCCAATAATCTTTAAACCAGCTTTAAACGCAATTTAAAGCCGATTTAAACTTGATCCAAACTGACTGTAAAACGGCTCCGTTCACTTGATCCAAACTGACTGTAAAAATGATCCATTCTAAACGTCGCGCTACA
>CAYTAM010000078.1:0-6996 GCA_964435685.1 uncultured Methylophaga sp.
CCTTAAACCTGAACATTTTTGACGCAAGCTATTTACCTTGGCAGTTACTTGGTTTCAACCAGACTTATTCAGAGGCTCCTTAATTGTCGTGGCGGTATTAACTCCTTGCTTTATATTGCACCAAAGACCGTATCGTGAAACTAGCTTACTATTAGATGTATTTAGTAAAGAATATGGTCGAGTGAGCCTTATAGCTAAAGGTGTTCGCAAAAAAAAACGTAGCCAAATGGGTTTATATCAGCTTTATCAACCGTTATTAATATCTTGGCTAGGTCGCGCTGAATTACAAACCCTAACGACCGCAGAAGCTGATACACCCCGTTATATACTTAAAGCCAATTCTGCACTTTGCGGGCTTTATATAAATGAATTAATAATCAAGCTGTTGCCCTTGCATGAAGCTGAATCGAGTATTTTTAGTGCTTATCAAGCTGTATTAGCATCGTTACAGCAGGGCGGGAATGAGCAGTTGACGCTGCGCTTATTCGAAAAACGATTGTTGATGCATCTTGGTTATGGTTTAGTATTGGATCGGGAGTTTGAAAACGGACAGTCAATTGACCACCAACAACAGTATTATTATCAAGCTGATGCGGGTTTAGTACGCTGGTATCCTGGGCAAAAACAGCCAGCAATTTCAGGAAGAAGCCTCCGCCACTTAGCAGATGAAACAGGGTTTGATGCACAAAGTCTAAAAGAAATTAAGCAGCTAATGCGCGGCGTAATAAATTTCTATTTAGGTGGTAAAGCTTTGCAAAGCAGACAATTATTTACAGAATTACATAGGTTAAAATAATGGCAATTTTATTAGGCGTTAATATTGATCACGTGGCAACATTACGGCAGGCTCGAGGCACCCGTTATCCCGATCCTATTCAAGCAGCTATTGAAGCGGAACAAGCCGGTGCTGATGGTATTACCCTGCATTTACGCGAAGATCGCCGTCATATCCAAGAACGCGATGTGGCAATGTTGGCAGATATTCTGCAAACCAAAATGAATTTAGAAATGGCGGTGACAGAAGAAATGTTAGCCATGGCTGAAAAATATCGCCCTAGTGATTGTTGTCTGGTGCCGGAAAAGCGTGAAGAGCTGACTACAGAAGGGGGGCTGGAGATAGTAGGCCAGCTCGCTAAAATGACAGAGGCGTGTCAGCGCATGGCCGAGGCTAAGATTATTGTTTCATTGTTTATTGATCCTGATATCGCTCAAATTGATGCATCTGTTGAATGTGGTGCGCCTGTTGTTGAATTGCACACAGGGCGATATGCTGATGCTAAAACACCCGCTGAGGCAGAGCACGAGTTACAGATCATTGTTAATGCCGTTGAGTATGCACACAATGTAGGGTTACAGGTAAATGCTGGTCATGGTCTTAATTATCATAATGTAGATAAGATTGCAGAGATCCCTAATATTGTCGAATTAAATATCGGTCATGCCATTGTGGCACGTTCAGTATTTACGGGGTTTCAGTCGGCTGTTGGTGAAATGAAGCAATTAATGTTGGCAGCGCATCGCCGATGATTTTTGGTATCGGTACGGATTTAGTGCATATTCCACGGATGCAAGCATTGCTTGATAGATATAATGATAAAATTGCCTTGCGTATATTAAGTGAGGCTGAGTTTATCGGTTTTCAGCAGGCAGCAAACCAAGCCGCCTTTTTAGCCAAACGTTTTGCTGCCAAAGAAGCAACCGCCAAAGCATTAGGAACAGGATTTAGTGATGGCTTGAGTTTACGTCATATTGAAGTAGTGAATAATGAAGCGGGCAAGCCGGAATTAAAGTTTTATCAGCGTGGTCTATTATTATTAGAGCAGTATGGGATCAGTCAAAGCATGTTAAGTTTAAGTGATGAGCATGAATATGCTATTGCATTTGTAACACTAGTGGAAGAGTAATCATGAACAATTATCCAACAATTGAAGCCTTTATTGGTAATACACCCTTAGTACGGTTGCAGCGTTTACCGGGTGAGACATCAAACACACTGCTAGTGAAATTAGAAGGTAACAATCCTGCGGGCTCTGTTAAGGATCGCCCTGTAATGAGCATGATTAGAGAAGCGCAAACGCGTGGTGATATTACGCTGGGTGACACTTTAATAGAGGCAACCAGCGGCAATACAGGTATTGCTTTGGCAATGGTAGCTGCAATATTGGGTTATAAAATGCTGTTGATCATGCCCAAGAAAATGAGCATGGAACGACGCGCCTCTATGCGGGCTTATGGTGCCGATCTTATTTTGGTAGAAAGTATGGAAGCGGCGCGAGATTTAGCTTTAGAAATGCAACAACAGGGTAAAGGGAAAGTGCTTAATCAATTTGGTAATTTTGATAATCCGCTGGCACATTATCAAACCACAGGCCCTGAGATCTGGCGTGATACTAATGGGGAGATCACGCATTTTGTCAGTGCAATGGGCACAACAGGCACTATTATGGGTGTATCACGCTATTTGAAAGAACAACGTTCTGAGATACAAATTGTGGGTGTGGAACCCGCTGATGGCTCGAGCATTCCGGGAATACGTCGTTGGCCTAAAGAATATTTGCCTGAAATATTTGAAGCTTACCGTGTAGATAGCATGATTGAAATTGAACAAGATCTCGCCGAAACCACGATGCGCCAACTTGCCACACAAGAAGGTATATTCTGCGGCGTATCATCTGGCGGTGCAGTTGCGGCGGCATTACGATTATCGCAACATGTAGAAAATGCCGTAATTGTCAGCATTGTTTGTGATCGAGGTGATCGCTACCTATCGACGGGCGTGTTTCCTGCCGAGTAATGCATACTCGCTTCTTTTTTGCCTTATTTCTTCTGTTGTTTCTAGTCGTAGTCAATGCGGGTAGCACTATTGAGTTATCGATAGGAAAATGGTCTTTTGAAGATCTTAATGCAACAAATGTGCAAGTTGATATTGCCTTAACGGCTAAAGGTTTGGCATTAACGGCGCAAGCAGAAAGTGTAAAATTGCCATCTCCAATTGGTAAGCTAACAAAGCTTAACCTGCATTGTGATGAATTAATCCTACTGTCTGCAAGATTTTCTTGTGGCAGAGGTAATATTTCTTTTGATCACCGTGAACTGGGTCAGCAGAACATATCTTTTAAAGTCAACGCTGAGCCAGATCAGGGTAAATATCAAGTCAATATTTCTGGTTTTAAGCTTGCTGCAGCAACATTTTCAGCCACTTTTTATATCAATAAAAACTATTGGCGACTAATTACAAATACAGCCAAGTTGAACATTACAGAATTAATCACGGTTGCTTCCCCCTATTTATCAGTTCAACAGCACGCAGTGCTTGAAAACTGGCAAGTAGATGGCAATATAAAATTGGCTGCTGATATAGCAGGTAGTAATGATGAAATTAATACCGTGGAGGTAAAGCTGACCACAACTACGCTTAATTTGACCGATAGTGAAAGCCGTTATGTTACTGAAAATGTAATAATGGTTTTGACTGTTGATGCTCATAATGATAAGCAAAATTGGCAGTGGCAGACCGATCTAGCCGTAGGTAAAGGGCAGGCATATGGTGAGCCTATATTTATTGATTTTGATATGACCCCTGTAACGGTGACAGCAAAGGGTTTATGGCAGCAAGATAATGGCTATTTAGTGGTTGAATACGCTCAATTTAATCAACAAGACGTAGTGCAAGTGACGGCTGATTTTAAAGGTAGCTTTGAAAAAATTGATCTACTAAATATTAGTGTTTCCAAGACTGAAGCAGCGAGTTTATATCAGCACTGGCTACAACCTTTTGTGCTTGGCACCGCTATTGATAGCCTTGATTTGACTGGGAAGGTAGCCTTGAATTATCATCAAAACATGGATGATTATCATGTATCGTTAGATCTGCATCAGCTATTTATTGATGATAAATCGGAACGCTTTTTAGTGAACAATATAAATGGCAGTTTGGGCTGGACTAATTATAACTATCCAATAATGTCTAAATTGCAATGGGATAAGGCAATTATATATGCTATTCCACTAGGCGGCTCACAATTTCAAGCGCAAACAGTGACATCATCATTAACATTAACGCAGCCATGGAGTATTCCCATTTTTGATGGTGGCTTAGAGATCAATACGCTTAGTTTACAACGTCCTAGCGATCAACGTTTACAATGGACATTTGATGGCAAGTTAACCGCTATTTCTATGGAGCAGGTAAGTAGCACATTAGGCTGGCCACTATTACATGGAAAATTGTCAGGCGTGATCCCCAAAGTAAGTTACAGTAAGGAAAATATCACCGTTGATGGTGCACTAACGGTTAAATTGTTTGAAGGAACCACGATAATTAGTAACTTACAATTAGCGCAGCCTTTTGGTTCGTTACCACAACTTTATGCTGATTTTGATTTACAAGATATGAACTTATCGACACTAAGTAAAACATTTGATTTTGGGGAAATATCAGGGAGGTTAGAGGGTAAAATACACAATCTACGCTTGGCAAACTGGCGACCTGTTCAATTCGATGCGGCTTTTGCTACCCCACAGGATGATAAAAGTCGCCGTCGTATCAGTCAACAAGCAATTAATAACCTCTCAAGAGTCGGTGGAGGAGTAGGGGGTGCCTTGCAGCGCAGTTTTTTACGTTTTTTTGAGGATTTTTCTTATCAACGTTTGGGTCTAAGTTGCAAACTTCATAATGAAGTATGTGAAATGGCAGGTGTCGGCGAGGCCGAAAACGGCTATTATATAGTGAAAGGTGGTGGCTTACCTCCAAGGATAAATGTGGTGGGGCATACTCGTCGAGTAGATTGGCCAGATTTAATTGAGCGCCTCAAAGCAGTGAGCGAAAGCTCAGGCCCGATAGTAATAGAGTAAAAGGAAAAAACATGAAACAAGTTAAATGGTTTACAAGCAGTTTTATAGCATTAATGTTGGTATCGTGTGTCACCATTAATATTTATTTTCCGGCGGCGGCAGCCGAGGAAGCCGCCGATCGTATTATTGAAGATGTGTGGGGGTCGGATCCACAGCAAAAAGAGGCTGATCAATCTGAACAGCAAAGCTTGTTAAATAGCACTAGTGAGATAAACCTAGCTATGGTGGCATTAAACTGGTTAGTGTCGCCAGCACAAGCGGCATCACCCGATATCAATATCAATTCACCGGCAATTAATGCGCTTCAAGCTAAAATGAAAGCACGTCATGCTAGTTTGAAAGCTTATTATTCAAGTGGGGCGATAGGTTTAACAGCAAATGGATTGGTGACTATACGTGATGCTAAAGCGATCCCATTACAAAGCCGCAATGCCGTTAAAGGTCTAGTGGCTGATGAAAATAAAGATCGCAATGCACTGTATGCTGAAATAGCACGAGCAAATGGGCGCCCTGAATGGCAAGCAGATATTCAGTCTACCTTTGCACGTCGTTGGGTGAGTAAGGCCTCCTCGGGTTGGTGGTATCAGTCAGGTGGTAGTTGGAAACAGAAATAAGCACTACGATAAATTAAAAGTCTTTGTTACGAAAAATCCGGTGATACTGTACGATCACCGGATTTTTGTTATTTTGAGAACATAATATGGCTCGACGTAGACGATCCCGTAGGCAACGCTTACCACAAGATCCAGTAGAAACAATAATCGAAACCTTATCACATGATGGGCGTGGTATTGCACGGATCGATGGTAAAACCACCTTTATTGATGGCGCACTAGCTGGAGAAAAGGTTAGGTTTCTCTACACTAAAAAACACAGTAAATTTGATGAAGGTAAAACAGTTGATATTGTTGATCTGATAAGCAATGACCGTGTTGACGCTAAATGTCATCACTTTGGTGTGTGCGGAGGCTGTAGTTTGATGCATATGTCGCCTGAAGCACAATTAGACCTAAAACAAAACACATTAAAAGAACAATTAAGTCATTTTGGTGGTTTGACACCCGAGTCTTGGTTGGCGCCTTTAAAAGGGCCATTATGGGCTTATCGCCGAAAAGCACGATTAGGTGTCAAGCATGTGCCTAAAAAAGAACGTGTTCTGGTAGGGTTTCGTGAAAAAGGATCGCCATTTTTAGCCGTTTTGGAACAATGTGAAGTGCTTGATCAGCGAGTAGGAGCACGGTTAGCTGAATTAGGAGAAATGATTGCCACATTAGAAGCGCATAATCGCATTGCCCAAATTGAAGTGGCGATGGATGATGAGCACGTTGCCTTGGTGTTTCGAAATCTTGATCCTTTATCGGACAGTGATCAACAGACATTGATTGCCTATGGGCAAGCAAACGATTTATGGATTTATCTACAATCGGGTGGCCCCGATACGGTAACAGCGATTTGGCCTGAAAACCCACAGCTAAGCTATGCGCCCGAAGAGGGTTTGCAGCTTCGTTTCGAACCCAGTGATTTTACGCAGGTGAATGCTGAAATTAATCATAAAATGATTCAACGAACGCTAGAATTATTAGATATTTCCAAAGATGATCGAATTCTTGATTTGTTCTGCGGCTTAGGCAACTTTACTTTGCCATTAGCAAAAAGAGTGACAGAGGTAGTCGGTGTTGAAGGCGATGCTAATTTAGTGAAACATGCTCGCCAAAATGCTAGTAACAACAATTCAGATAATGCTACATTTGAGAAAGCAGATTTAACCCAAACTGAATTGAAAGATTACCCCTGGGCAAAGGCAGGCTTTAATAAAATATTACTTGATCCACCCCGTAGCGGTGCATTTGAAGTGTTACATCAACTAGCGGCATTAGGTGCTGAACTATTGGTCTATGTGTCCTGTAACCCTGCCACCTTAGCCCGCGATGCCGGCGAATTAGTTAATAATCATGGTTATACTTTGGTGACAGCAGGCATTATGGATATGTTTCCACATACCCGTCATGTTGAATCAATTGCCCTTTTTGTTAAGAAGTAATTAGCATTTTGTTATGAGTGGGCAACAGATTGAATGATTATGGGTATAAGGGCACCTAAAAACCTAAGCACAGTTTATGAGTAGTGCCACACGGATGTGGC
>CAYTAM010000079.1:0-6989 GCA_964435685.1 uncultured Methylophaga sp.
TATACCTTCTATTTTCATATGGGACAAATAATTATTCCGTAATACCAGTTCAAGCTCTAGAATTGGCATTGGGCTGCTAAAATAAAACCCCTGATAATAGTCACATTCCATAGCTTGTAACAGAGTCAATTGAGACTCATGTTCAATCCCCTCTGCAACAACGTTGATGTTTAGCATTTTACCTAGCGCAATCACCATTTTTATAATTAATTTATCATGCTCGCTCTCCAAGGCGCGTAATACAAAAGAGCGATCAATCTTAATTTGATCAACGGGTAAACGGCTAATGTAATTTAATGAAGAGTAGCCTGTACCAAAATCATCCATTGAAATAGTAATGCCCGCCATTTTTAATTGCTCCATTTTCAAAATAGCACTGTCGACATCTTGCAATACCACGGTCTCTGTAAGTTCAAGCGTTAATTTTTTTGGGTTAATGTCATGTTCTTTAACAATTTGTAATAACTCACTTACAAAATCATCTTTCTGAAACTGTAATACACTGATATTAATTGATAAGCTAAGATTTTTTTTAGTCTCGATTTGTTGCCACTGCGCCAGTTGCTGACACGCTGTCTCAATAACCCACAGTCCTATTTTATCAATAATTTGGACTTCCTCAGCGAGCGCAATAAAATCTACTGGCATCACTAATCCTCGGAAGGGGTGATGCCAACGAATTAATGCTTCTACCGCCACTGCTTGCCCATTATTGTTGACTTGAACTTGATAGTATAGTTCAAATTGATGTTTGTCGAGTGCTACCCGGAGTGCTTGTTCATCTTCAATTCTTTTTTCTATTGCCTCTTGTAACTCAGATCCAAAGAACCGTAATGTATTTCTACCTGCATTTTTTGCGGCATACATGGCTGTATCTGCTTGTGACAGCAAAGTAGCAATATCATCAGTTTCACCATGAAATAGTGTTACACCAACACTTGATGAAGTGTTATATTTAAAGCCGTCAAGTGAATACAGTTGATTAAGAGCCGTCACAATTTTATTACCGATGGTATTTGCTTCGGTCATTGCGAGCATTTCATCTTGTTCTAAACGCTCTACCATCACCACAAACTCATCACCTCCTAACCTAGCCACCGTATCCTCAGCCCGCACTATTTTAGATAATCTGTGCGCAACTTCAATTAGTAGCATATCACCATAGTGATGACCTTTAGAGTCATTTAATAATTTAAATTTATCTAAGTCAAGAAAAAACAATGCGCCGTAGTAGTGGTGCCGCTCACCTGATTTTAGCGCTGATTTTAACCGATCTATTACTAAACGACGATTAGGCAACCGCGTTAACACATCATAAAAAGCTAGGTGCCTTATTTCTTCTTCCGCCGCAATACGTTCACTAATATCAGTAAATGTCATCACATAATGAGTAATCTCATTGCCACTATTCTTTACAACAGCAATCATATATTCAGCAGGATAGCGGTAACCATTCTTATGGAGACCTATCAGCTCACCTGTCCAAAATTCTTTTTCTGCAATATCATCATCAATTATTACAGATAGCTTTTCTTGTTGCTGCATGCTTAAGGTTAAAGCCAAAGGGTTTTTGCCCATCACATCAGTAGGTTGGTAGCCTGATATTTTTGTATAAGCAGGATTAACACGGATAATATTTTTTTCAGCATCGGTAATAATGATGGCCTCTTGAGTATTAAATGCCGTGGCGGCAATGCGTAAATCGTCATCGCGTATTTCAATTAAATCAAGCATTTCATTAACCGTATCTGTTAATTGACCTATTTCATCATCACTAACCTTTTCTGTTCGCAGACCATATTTTGCTGTTTTAGTAATAATACGCGACGTTTCCGCTAATTTTTTGATCGGTTCTACAATTGTGGCCGCAAAGTCTCGTACTAAAAATAGTGCCAGAAATAAAGTACCCAACAATGCGATTGCCAATACCATTAAATCTACAAGAATACTTGTCCATATTCTGGATAAATTTACGACTATACGTAACTCTCCAACTTTATCCCCCCCTAATATCACCGCTTGATTGTGTTCTATATTTCTCCATATCAAGTTATCATTAATTATCTTCTCACCAAAACTTGCCACTATTTCCCGATTTCTATCCAGTAAAATAGCATGTTCAATAGGAGAAGCACTCAACAACAGCGTATCTAGTATTTGCTGTGCAGCAACAAAATCTTTAAGAAACAGTGAGCTATCAACATTGGCAGCAATAATCCCCGCCAATAATTGAATATGATCACGTTTATTTTGGACTGACTTGTAAACATTATGCACTGTTAACAGAATAAACAGCAGCAGAAAAGACATCACCAACACACGCATTACAATAAGGCGTAGCTTAGTATAAATAGAAAGTTTTGATTTTATGCTAGAAAACATATACCAGTATTATTATTAATTGTAGATACACTATTAATCTTATCTTTTTTGTCATCCTAATGTTAGGATCTTTTAGAGTATACATAATAATATCACTATTCGTTAAGAATAAAGTTCATATTTCATGACAAAACTTATCATTTTTAATAAACCTTATGATGTATTAACACAGTTTACTGATAAAGCAGGTCGAAAAACCTTAAAAGATTATATCAATGTTGATAAGGTTTACCCAGCGGGTCGCCTTGATCGTGATAGTGAAGGTTTGGTATTACTTACTGACTCAGCAGAATTGCAATACTGGATCAGTGATCCAAAACACAAACTAGCAAAAACCTATTGGGTACAACTAGAGAATATTCCTAATGAAGGAGTATTGGAACAATTACGCTCAGGCATTAAACTTAAAGATGGCATGACCAGTCCCGCTCAAGCCCAATTAATCGCAGCCCCTAATATTTGGCCGCGTACACCGCCTATTCGTCAGCGAAAAGCTATTCCTACTCAGTGGATTGAGCTACAAATAACTGAAGGTAAAAATCGTCAAGTACGGCGGATGACGGCTGCTATTGGTCATCCTACGCTACGTTTAATACGCTATGCTATCGGCGATTGGACAATTGATAATATTGAATCAGGAAAATGGCAACACGTTGTGGCTCCTGATCTTGGTTCGGTCATGATAAAATCTAACCATGATTTGGACACCACACACCACCGTCGCCGCAGTAATCGAACTCGACCACCGCTTTCTAATGGTCGAGGAACAAATAAACGGCAAGATGACGCTCAATCAACCCGCAGGTCATCTCGAGTCCGGCGAAAGCCTGATCGAAGCGGTGATACGTGAAACACGTGAAGAAACAACGTGGACGTTCAAACCAACAGCTTTGGTGGGGATTTATCGTTGGCAGCTTGCTAATAATGGGGAAACCTATATTAGGTATTGTTTTACGGGAAATGCAATTCAGGCGGATCCAAAGCTAAGGCTTGATCCAGATATACACCAAGCTTTTTGGCTAAATCAAAAGCAATTAAAAAGAAGAAAAGCAGCATTTCGTAGTCCATTAGTGCAAGATTGCTTAAATGATTACCTCGCGGGTTATCGTTATCCTTTAACACTATTACAAAATTGAATATGTTAGATCAAAATAAAAATAAAATAGTAGTCGGTCTTTCCGGCGGAGTCGATTCATCTGTAGCAGCATTTTTATTGCAACAACAGGGCTTTGATGTTGAAGGCATGTTTATGAAAAACTGGGTTGATTTTGCTGAGGAAAGTGAATGCACCATTGCTGAAGATCGCGATGATGCCAATTCTGTTGCAGATAAAATTAATATCCCTTTTCATGAAGCCAATTTTGCTATGGAATATTGGGATTATGTCTTTAAAAACTTCCTCGATGAGTACCGCGCTGGACGCACGCCCAACCCTGATATTTTATGTAATCGTGAAATCAAATTTAAAGCCTTTTTAGATCATGCCATGCAACTGGGTGGTTCTTTGATTGCCACAGGTCATTATGCCCGTGTTGAAGAACGTGAGGATGGTTTCCATTTATTAAAAGGTTTGGATCATAATAAAGATCAAAGCTACTTTTTATACACCTTAGGTCAAGAGCAATTATCGCGCACCCTCTTTCCTTTAGGTGAATTGCCTAAACCTGAAGTTCGTCGAATAGCCGAGCAAGCAGGCTTTATTACCCATGATAAAAAAGACAGTACCGGTATTTGTTTTATTGGCGAACGGCACTTTCGCGAATTTTTGTCTCGCTATATTCCTGCGCAACCGGGAGAAATGCAAACACCTGAAGGTGAAGTGATTGGTTCGCACCAAGGTATAATGTATTACACCTTAGGGCAACGGCAAGGTTTAGGGATCGGTGGTCGTAAAGATAGCTCTGGTGAACCTTGGTTTGTTGCTGGCAAAGATATAGAAAACAAAATTCTATACGTGGTGCAAGGCGATCATCCATGGCTACACAGCCAATCATTACGCGCTGATAATTTATCATGGGTTGCTGGAAAACCACCACTTTTCCCTTATAAAGTAATGGCTAAAACACGTTATCGGCAAGCTGACCAAGTATGCATTATTAGCCAAGATGAAGATGAGATTATTACTGTCAAATTTGAAAACACACAACGTGCTGTCACGCCGGGGCAATCAATAGTGTTTTATAGTGGCGATGATTGCCTAGGTGGTGGCATCATTATTAGTACTGATGCACCAGGGATCCACCCATGAGCGCCAAGCAACAAGAGCATGATCGTATCATTGCGTTGGCAGCGTTAATGCAAGCCATCACCTTAGTACAACAAATTGCTGAAACTGGTCAGGTCAATCAAGCTGAGTTTGAAACAGTACTCAACAGTTTGCTTGATGTCGACTCACTGACTGCTGAAGCCATTTATGGTGGTAGCCATCAATTAAACCTAGGGCTAAAACAACTCAATACCCAGCTATCTAAAAGTAAAAATGAAAAAGACGTGGTGCTATTACGCTATGCCATAAATTTGCTTCATTTAGAACGCCAGCTTGCAAAACGCCCCGCAATGATGGATTTAATTAGCCGAGAAATAGAACAAATACCACAACAAATCGAATACTTTGGCGATATTAATAATCCACAAGTCATTGCCCGTTTTGCAGATATATACCATCGCACGATCAGTGAACTAACACCGCGTATTCAAGTTCAGGGCGATCCTCGTTTCTTGCAGCAGGCTAATAATATAAACCGCGTGCGTGCTTTATTACTAGCGGGTATTCGTGCTGCTATTTTGTGGCGGCAAAAAGGCGGCAAACGTTGGCACTTTATTTTTCAAACAAACAAAATGCTAAAAACCACCACTTCACTCTTAGATTAGCGCTTAACATTATGACTTTTAGAACTATTTTCTTACTAGCGATGTTATTATCGCCATTTTCACAGGCTAGTGAGATCATTCCGGAAGTCCAATTACCGTCACGGATAAGTGGTGACAATGTATTAATTCTTTATAAAGAGTTTGATGCCTTTTCTAAAGAAATTGCTGACTATTATGCCGAGCAACGACATATACCAGCTTCACACATCGTTCCCGTCACTATTTCTGGTAGCCCTGCTCACATCAGCCGAGAAAAGTTTGGTGCCATTTATCAACAAATTTCTCCTCATTTAACCGCCAAGATAAAAGTAATCGTATTAACGTGGCATGCGCCCTACCGTGTTGACTGCATGTCAATTACTAGTGCCTTTTCGCTAGGCTTCGATCCGAAATATTGTAGCCAGCCAACAAAAGAGATTACAGGCTGTCATCAAACAGCAAATAGTGCCTATTTCAATCAATCATCATATTTATTATGGCAGCAAAACTCAAACATTAGATTAACTATGATGCTGAGTGGCAAAACCCTTATTCACGCTAAAGAATTAATTGATCGCGGTGTGGCATCAGATAATACCCATCCTGAAGGCACCGCTTATTTAGTTAGAACTCATGATGCGGCACGCAGTACACGCTGGCCCATATTTAAGCAATTTGCAGATATTTGGGGTGACAACAAAGGTATTAATGTTAAGTATATTGATGATCGAGCAAGCAAAGAGACAACTCAGATAAAAAACAAGCAGAATATTATGTTTTATCATACTGGTTTAGCGCATGTACCTGCTATTAACAGCAATCATTATCTTCCCGGTGCTATCGCCGATCATCTTACTTCCACCGCTGGCAGAGGCATTGAGCATCCAGGACAAATGAAAGCATTTCGTTGGCTAGAGGCTGGTGTAACGGCAAGTTATGGTGCGGTAATTGAGCCTTGCAATTTCACAGAGAAATTTCCTAACCCGCAAATATTAATTCCTGCTTATGTTGAAGGTGATAGCTTAATTGAAGCCTATTGGAAATCTGTGCAACAACCCGGTGAAGGCTTATTTATCGGTGAACCATTAGCAAGACCTTGGAGTAAAACCCAAATATCATTTAACAATAAAACTCTGCTAATTAGCAGCCAAGAATTAGATCCTGATAAATCTTATCGTGTAGAGTCACAGCCCAATGAGTCAGCATCATGGCAAAGAATTAAAGCTAAATTTAACTGGAATAAAGAAGAGGTAGAAATCCAAATTCCACAAGCAACAGCTAAACGATACCGTATTCTTGAAGAAGTAACACCATGATCTATAAAAATGATGCTCCTGAATTAATTAAAAACTATAAAGCCTATACCATGCAGGGCTCAAATATGTCACCCACAGTGAATGAAGGAGATTTTTTGGTGGTTGATATTAATCAGAAGTTTATTATTAGTGGCGATATCTACGTTATTGAATATGAAGAGTCAGTTGTAGTATGCAGATTATTATTAGACCGAGAAACAGTGAGCCTGATCTTTGATAACACCAAAGTTAAAATTGATGAACCTTTACACATAATTAGCATTATAGGTCGTGTTATTGAAATAAAAACAGCCTCTGATTGAGGCTGCTTTTATAAAAAATCCACTTAGTTTTTAGATTTATCAACAATTTTCTGGATCCAGGGCATCATCTCACGCAATTTAGCACCTGTTTTTTCAATGGGATGCTCAGCATTAATATGACGCATTGATGTCATTTCTG
>CAYTAM010000080.1:0-6913 GCA_964435685.1 uncultured Methylophaga sp.
CTCGCTTCCACCATTACCAGTGGTAATGTTACTAACATAGATTTTAATATAAAAATCCACTTACCGCTATTTATTTTTGTCACCATCCTCTTTAAATACTATTAAATACTAATGGTAATCATAATCATTTAGATTTAAACAGTCAAGTATTACTTTAGCCATTCCACCCATTACTACCCTATGGAGCTACCTAAAAATGGAGGAGCCATCCTAATATCATTGGGATGGCACAATGAGAAAGAGTAGATTAAGCTAAGAAAGCTCTGATCAAGTCATGATTGTTTTATGCTGGCTAAACTCAACCAGACTTAATCAGAGATTCCTTAAGGAGGATCTGATTAAGTCCAATTATTTCAGGCTTGCCAAAAGCACCGATATTTTCCACCAAGATCGCAGCAATTGCCGAGGAGCATATTTTTTGTGCCTTCACATTGCGCCTTGCTCTGACATCCGTGCTAAGCTCTGAATCATCTATTTCCAAGTTGTTTGGATATAGTATACGGAGATCCCGGCTAAAAAGCCTACCGGGATGACGTGGCTAAAGCTTGTGCTCAGCTTGACTGGGTAAACCTACCGGGATGACGAAAAACAAGCTAACAATCTTATCCAGAACTCGGGTTAGTTATCTAGGACAGTCCCAAATGAGTTAATGGCAAAGGCTTTATTTGCCAATACAAAAACTAGAAAAAATCTTATCTAGCAAGTCTTCATTACTAAAAGTACCGGTAATTTCACCTAGGGCATTCTGTGCTTGGCGCAGCTCTTCAGCGAGCAGTTCTCCAGCCCCCATAACTGTTAAGCAATGATAGCCAGCATCAATAGCATCATGGGTGCGTGCTAGCGCATCAAGATGGCGACGACGCGCCATAAACACACCTTCATCTTGTGGATGATAGCCCACAGAGTCACAGAGATATTGCTCAAGCAGATCCATGCCTTCTCTTGTTTTTGCCGATAAATAGATTTTAGTATGTTCGCCCTTATTATTTATTGCCGCTTTTTTACCGCTTTTATCAATTTTATTATGAATTATGGTTAGCGGAATATGTTGTGGCAATTCAGATCTAATTAATTCATCTTGGTTAGTAAAACCTTGACTATCATCAATCATCAATAAAATATGATCCGCTTGTGCTATTTCAGTTTGAGTTCGACGCATGCCTTCTTGCTCAACAATATCCGCTGAATCATGCAAACCCGCAGTATCTGAAATTCGCAAAGGCAGCCCACCTAAATGGATTTGCTCACGCAAAATATCACGCGTTGTACCAGCCACCTCGGTAACGATAGCCGCATCATGACCCGCCAATTGATTGTGCAAGCTAGATTTACCCGCATTGGGCTGCCCTGCTAAGACCACGCTCATACCTTCACGTAATAGCCGTCCTTGTTGGGCGCTGCTGGTAATGGCATCAACTGTTTTTAACAATGCCTGTAATTGCTCATCTACTGCCGCTTCTGCTAGCAAATCAATTTCTTCATCGCTAAAATCTATAGATGCCTCTACAAACATGCGCAGCTCGGTTAATTGCGTCAGTAATTTATTGACCCGCTCGGAAAATACACCTTGTAGTGAGCGCATTGCACTGCGTGCCGCCTGCTCGGTGGAGCTATAAATTAAGTCTGCCACCGCTTCAGCTTGTGCCAAATCCATTTTATTATTGAGAAAAGCGCGCTCAGAGAATTCACCAGGTCGTGCCATTCGAGCACCTAGATTCATTGCACGCTGACACAAACGATCTAAGACTACAGGGCTACCATGACCTTGTAATTCAACCACATCCTCCCCAGTGAAAGATGCAGGGTTTGGAAAATAAAGTACAACACCACTATCAATGATTTCACCATCATCATCTTTAAAATGGCTAAATTGAGCATAGCGTGCTGGTGGCAACTTACCACAAAAAGAGCGTGCTATTTCTGCACTTTTACTCCCTGATAATCTAACAATTCCCACGCCGCCACGCCCTGGTGCTGTAGCAATCGCGACAATAGTATCCATTGGGCTATTCGCGCCTTATAATGCACCCATTTTACGGGTGATATACCATTGTTGTGCAATTGATAAAATATTATTGACCACCCAATACAGCACTAGTCCCGACGGGAAGAATGCAAAAAATACAGTGAAAACAATGGGGAAGGCTTTCATTACCATAGCCTGCGCAGGATCTTGTGGTGCTGGATTCAGTTTTTGTTGGAAAAACATGCTCAAGCCAAATAGTAACGGCAAAATAAAATAAGGATCTATTGCTGTTAAGTCCTGCAACCACCAGATAAAGGGAGCCTGACGCAATTCAATTGCTTCAACTAATACCCAATAGAAAGCCAAAAATACTGGCATTTGAACTAAAATTGGCAAGCAACCGCCTAGTGGATTAATCTTTTCAGTACGATAGAGATCCATCATCGCCTGATTGAATTTTTGTTTATCATCACCATAACGCTCTTTCAAACTCGCCAATTTTGGTGTGAGCTTACGCATGCCTGCCATGGAACGATAACTTTTTGCTGATAATTGGAAAAACACCAATTTAATTAATATTGTTAACAGTACAATTGACCAGCCCCAGTTATTGGTGACTTTGTGAAACTGTTCAAGTAGCCAAAATAACGGTTGGGAAATAATAGTGAGTATGCCAAAATCAACGGTTAAATCAAGATGTTCGGCTGCCGCTGCTAAGCGCTGATGCTCTTTAGGGCCGATATACATTCGGTAGTGTGCTGTTGCTGTGTTACCCACATCAATACTAATTGTTGGCATCTTCACACCGGCAGTATAATTACGCTCATTAATGGATCTGCCGTAAAGGCTTTTCTCTTGTTGCTGCGGTATCGGTATTATTGCCGCAACAAAATAATGTTGTATCATCGCAGCCCAGCCAGCAGGTGTTGCTTGGGCAAAGTCCGCATCATCTAAATCACCAAAACTTACCTTTTCATAATTATTTTCTTCACTGGAAAATACTGCACCCGTATAAGTATAGATAAAACCCATACCCTCTTGCGGACGGGTGCGGTTAAACTGCGCATAAGGGTGCACTGCAAAGTGCTCACCACTATTATTTGTTATTTGGTAATCAACATCAATCAAATAACTATCACGGTGAAAATGGTATGTTTTGGTAACAGAGATCCCTTGTTCAGATTGCCAATAAAAAGGCACAGATAGGGTATCTTGATGCTCGCCCAATTCATAACTACTACGTTGTGCCGTGTACTGACTATTATGTATCGGGCCTTCATTATCAACGTGTAACAAACCTGATTGAGTGATAAAAAATTGTGATGCACTGTCATTCAGAAATTGTACAACTACATCAGGATCGCTTGACTCAATAGGATATTTTAATAATGATAAGCTACTAATACCTGCACCTTTAGTATCAATATAAACATCTAACACATCCGTTTTGATATGGACTCTATTAGTGCTGCTTGTAACGCCTTCTTGTGTTATTTCAGGAGGGCCTGCTGCTACCACGGGCGGTAAATCAAGTAAGTCTTGTTGCGGTATGGCGACTGGAATTGAAGGTAACGCACTATTTTCTGCTAGTTGTGACTCTGCTGTAGCCGCCGCTTGCTGTGCTGCTAGTGGCCGCACATAGTCATTTTGCCATGCATCCCACAGCAATAATGAAACAATCACCAAGCCAAAAATAGTAAAGGTTTTAAAGTTATCCATTGGGTATATGCTTCTTTTCAAGTTCAGGAACAGGATCTAAGCCGCCCTTATGCCAAGGGTGACAATGAGAAAGCCGTCTAACACCTAGCCATGTACCACGTATAGCACCGAATCGATTAATCGATTCAATCATATAATGCGAACATGTAGGTTGAAAGCGACAGTTTGTACCCAGTAATGGACTTATTAGCAATTGGTATGCTCGAACTAGACCCACTAAGACTACTTTTGCCATTGTGCTACCACCGTCTTCCAGTGTTGCTCTAATGCTATCCAAATTTTTTTAGAGGGCAGTTTGACCACATTCGCCCTAGATAGCACCACAATATCAATATTGTTAAGACCAGATTGATGTTGTCGAAATGACTCACGAACAATCCGTTTTAAACGATTGCGATCTGTAGCCAGCTTAATATGCTTTTTTGCTATTGCCAAACCCAGTCGAGGGTGACCCACATCATTTCTAACCGTTAATACTGTCAAGCCGCCACCACTCGCACGTTTAGCCTGACGAAATACCCGTGAAAAATCCTTGGGCTTATTCATTTTCATGGCTCGGCTTAATTTTGCCAAGACATGTTCTCCTAAAATTAGGGCATCTCTAAAAACCTAAGTGTGATTTAGGGAATGCAGAAAATAGTGCATTTTTTACCCAAAAAGGAGGAGAATAGTGAACTATTTGACGAGTTTTTGGGTAAAAAAGGTGCTGTTTTATGCGTTTCATAAATTGTGCTTAGGTTTTTAGAGGTGCCCATTATACTGTTAAGCTTGCGCGACCTTTAGCGCGACGTGCATTAATCACGCGACGACCGCCCACAGTTTTCATGCGTGCACGAAAACCATGAGTACGTTTGCGCTTAATATTGCTAGGCTGAAAAGTTCTTTTCATTTTACCAACTCCACTAAAATATTGTTACCTAAATGTTTAAAACACCTAAGGTTTACCCCAAACGCTGATAAATAATTTAGATCTGGCGAGGGCAAAAGGGCTGAGATTATAGTGTTTTATACGGGCATAAGTCAAACATCATTTATTTAAAACCAACAATATTCACAGTCCACTAGAGCCACATGTGAAATATAATTTATCCACAACCAAAATGAGCGTTATACTATAACACAATAAAGCTCAATTAACGAGCCGTAAAGCAATAAAAATTACTTTTCAACCAAGGAGTTACTGTGCCGTCACCCTTATGGGAAAAATGCCTAGTCCATCTCGAAGGTGATCTGTCAGCACAACAGCTGAATACTTGGTTACGCCCGCTACAAGTGCTCGAAACAGAATCAAGCTTACGCCTATTAGCGCCAAATTCTTATGTCCAAGCATGGGTGCAAGAACAGCTAGAACAAAAAATCAATATTTTACTTACCGCATTAACGCAAGGCAAAATTAACACGGTACAAATTGAAGTAGGCTCTAACATTATTGAACCACCCACGAACAATAGTAAATCTATAACATCAAAATATAATCACTCTGGCGCTGAACCTGCGCTTGGTAGCCCTATGAACCCCTTATTTACCTTTGATTCTTTTGTTGAAGGAAAATCGAACCAAATTGCTAGGGCGGCATCATTACACGTCGCAGAATCTCCCGGCACTAGTGGCTATAACCCCTTATTTTTATATGGTGGAACGGGGCTAGGAAAAACCCATTTAATGCTTGCTGTCGGCAATCAAATAAAAAAAGATAATCCCAAAGCACGTGTTATGTATTTATCATCTGAGCGCTTTGTACAAGATATGATCACTGCATTGCGCAAAAATGTAATCGATCAATTCAAAGCACACTATCGTAGTGCCGATGCACTCCTCATCGATGACATTCAATTTTTTGCTAAAAAAGAACGCTCCCAAGAAGAATTTTTCTATACATTTAACAGTTTACTGGAAGGTCAAAAACAAATCATTTTGACTTGTGACCGTTTTCCTAAAGAGGTGGAGCACTTAGATGAACGGTTGCAGTCACGGCTTGGCTGGGGATTAACCATTGCCATTGAGCCACCAGAACTTGAAACACGCGTAGCCATTTTGATTAAAAAAGCACAGCAAAATAAAATTACACTCCCTGACGATGTGGCATTTTTTATTGCTCAGCGCATTAAATCAAATGTGCGTGATTTAGAAGGTGCATTGCAGCGCGTACTTGCTTACTCTCGCTTTACTAATCAGCCATTATCTATTGATATGGCAGAAGTAACTCTAAAAGATCTGCTAGCATTACATCAAAAATTAGTTACGCTGGAAAACATTCAAAAAACGGTAGCTGACTATTTCAAAATCCGTATGTCTGATCTACTATCTAAAAAACGTACTCGCTCCATCGCCCGGCCTCGCCAAATTGCCATGGCTTTAGCTAAAGAACTGACCAGTCATAGCCTGCCAGAAATTGGTGAAGCCTTTGGCGGTCGTGATCACACCACAGTACTACATGCTTGTCGTAAAGTTGCTGAACTTATTGAAACAGATAGCCGTATCGCCGAAGATCATCGTAATTTATTTCGTTCCTTATCTAGCTAACCTGAACAAACAACTATTCAGAAACTAAAAATCCTGTGTTATAGTTTCTCTTATCCTTGAATTCAAGAGAATTTCTATGCAGTTTACTGTTAACCAAGAAGACATTGTTCGGCCACTGCAATTAGTCTGTAGCATTGTCGAACGTCGTGCAACCTTACCTATTTTATCGACCATTCTATTACGCGTTCAGGGCAAACAGCTCACTATGACCAGCACCGATATGGAGTTAGAAATGATTGCAACCTTGGCCGTTGCTGTCGATAAAGAAGGTAAAACAACGGTTTCAGCACGTAAATTTCTTGATATTTGCCGCGCATTACCTAGCAATGCAACCATTAGTTTTAATGCTCAAGATAATAAAGCGGTGGTGCGTGCAGGTAAAAGCCGTTTTTCGCTGGCTACACTTGTTGCAGAAGACTTTCCTGATAGTGAAGGTGCAGATTATATTGATGAGATTAGCTTGCCGCAATCAGCGCTAAAATCATTGCTTGATGAAACCAGCTTTGCCATGGCCAGTCAAGATGTGCGTTATTACCTCAATGGCTTATTGCTTGAGCGTGATAAAGAAACACTACGAGCCGTTGCCACAGATGGCCACCGCTTAGCATTGGGAAGCTTAACTAGCAACACATCAGTAGCAGAAAAAAGTAACATTATCGTGCCACGCAAAGCCATTTTAGAACTTAGCCGTCTCTTGGATGACAG
>CAYTAM010000081.1:0-6901 GCA_964435685.1 uncultured Methylophaga sp.
CTATTTTGAACATGACGTTTTTAATGTCAGCAACACTCGGTTAGTAGAACTACTCAATTCCAAATTTGAGGACGTTACCACGTCGGTACAATCTGTTTATGTGTTTATAGATCAAGGTGTCGTTGATGCCAACGTTTTGCTTCTTGATCGAATTACAAACTATTTCAAATTTTTTAATAAACATATTAGCTTGGTTGCAAGGCCGCAGGTTATTGTTGGTGGTGAGGCAGTTAAAAGTCAAGCTGAAATTGAAAACATGTATCAGCAGTTGTTATTACACAAGATAGATCGTCATAACGTAGTGATTTCTATTGGCGGTGGTGCAGTACTTGATGCTGTGGGGTATGTTTGTGCTACCTTTCATAGAGGAATTAAATTGCTGCGCATGCCAAGCACAGTGTTAGCACAAAACGATGTTGGCGTTAGTGTTAAAAATGGTTTTAATGCGTTTGATACCAAAAATTTAATTGGTACTTTCTGTCCGCCGATGGCGGTACTGAACGATGCTGCACTACTGGATAATTTGTCAGCCCGTGATCATCGTGCTGGATTAGCCGAGGCCGTCAAGGTGGCGGCTATACGTAGCCAGAGTTTCTTCGGCTGGATGGAAGATAATATTGATGCGCTTTGTCAATTTGAGCCACAAGCTAGTCAATACGCGATAGCTAAATGTGCCGAATTACATTTAGCACAAATAACCAAAACCGGCGATCCTTTTGAAAGTGGTAGTGCCAGGCCATTAGACTATGGTCATTGGAGTGCACATAAACTTGAAGCATTAGCTAAATATAAAGTCAGACACGGTGAGGCAGTGGCCATTGGTATGGCGCTTGATGCTAAATACGCTGTTGAAGTGGGTTTACTTGCCGAAGGTGAAGCGTACAGATTAATTAATTTGTTGAAAAACTTAGGATTTGTGTTGTGGCATCCTGTACTAGAGCAATTAGATGAACAAGGGCAGCCACTAATACTCTCTGGTTTAGAAGAATTTCGACAGCATTTAGGTGGCGAATTGCGTATCACTTTATTGACGCAAATCGGCACTGCTAAAGACGTTAATTATATGGAGTTGCAAGCGTTATCAGTGGCGTTGAAATGGCTGAAAAAGACCGTTAACACAGCCGGTTCATGCCGGGCGGTGGCGTAAGTTGGCTTGCTTTCTCAATAGGTATCCTAACTGATGAAAATAAAAACGTGGTTAACTCTAGGGCGAGTGTCGAACCTGCCCACAGTTTGGACTAACGTGTTTGCCGCAGCATTATTGGCGCAAGCGAGTTTGATAGGGGCTGCGGGAGATGACATGATTTTTCAGCATTCGAATGTATTTTGGATGACGACACTGGCTGCGTTGTCCTTGATGTATCTGGGGGGGATGTTTTTGAACGATGCATTCGATGCAGAATGGGACCGAAAAAATTCCAACCCGAGACCGATAGCGAAAGGTGATATTGCCGCTTGTTGGGTTTGGATAACTGGAAGCTTGATGTTAGTAATTGCGATTGTTTTGATCGCTTATCTGTATCAAGCAACTCAGCATGGCTCAGTGATTGTTTTCGGCTTCAATATTCAGTCTCTTTATGGTTTATTCGCCGCCATATTGTTAGCACTTACTATTATTTTATACAACGCTATTCATAAACAATTTGCCCATAGTGCCTTTGTGATGGGAGCGTGTCGTTTTGGTGTTTATTTAATTGCCGCGCTGTTATTGGTTGAGGTGTCATTTGCACTGGCTTTAGCCGCTATTTCTTTATGGTTATATATTGCAGGCATTACTTATTTAGCGCGAGATGAGCACACTAATAGACTTGTCCGATATTGGCCTTTAGCATTACTTTTTTCCCCTGTATTCATTGGTGCTAGCTTGGGTTCTCAATCGATTTACTTTTGGCTGTTTGTTGTTGGCTTTTGTGGCTGGCTCATCAGTAGAATTCAGTCGTTGCTAAATGCTGAACAGCCTAATGTGAAAGCATGTATTGGTGGCTTGTTGGCAGCTATACCATTGTTTGACGGGTTGATGCTAGCCAGTGTCGATGCGGTGATCCCTAGTCTGGTTTGTGTTTCGATTTTTTTAACAATTCCTAGGTTGCATCTTTGGATAAGCGGAACCTGATTCAATTAACTGGCGGTTTAATTATGGAAGACTTTGTGCCTAGACCTCAACTTGGTTTATTGACCTCTGCGTTATCGAAGCAGCTCGACAGCCTGGATGCCGATTGGTTAAACACAGCGCTAGTCAAAATAGCTGCTAGCGATGATCTGCAAACGGCCAGCGAACTGCAGCTGCGATATAGCGCCATGGCAAGACGTAAGCTAGGTTCGGCTGCTATCTCTGGATTAAGCGAAGGGCTGCATTGGCACGCAGATCAGCTTGGACGAATATTGTTAATCTCTGAACTATTAAAACTTGCGAAACCTGTGCAGGTCAAAGATCTCATTAACCAGGTTTATAAACTGGCTGATGAGTATGAAAAAATAGCAATTATAAAGGGTATTGATCTATTGGTTGAATCGGATCTGTTAGTGGAGCTTGCGCTGCATACTGGCCGTACTAATAGCGTAAGCCTGTTCTCCGCAATTGCGCTTGACAACCCTTATCCTGCTTTGCATTATGACGACAGGGCCTTTAATCAGTTGGTGTTAAAGGCGTTATTTATGGGTCTGGACATAGTTGACATGATTGGGCTTAAGTCGCGTTCAAACCTGAAATTGTCTGAATTATGTGCCGATCTGGTCAAAGAACGTTTGTTGGCGGGACGCCAACCGCCGGCTTCAATTTGGCTGGCAATAAATTATAGCCATTTATCTACTAAAGCTAAGCTTTGTTATTTGGAATTCACCATAGATGAAGATCCAAATCAACGTTATTACAGCCTGCTTGGCTTGTTAGAAAATGGAGCGTCAGACTGTACTGACGAATTTTGGTTCAAACTTGAACAATGGCTTGCGGTTGAATCAGAGGGTTCTGTCAGACAAATCATTATCGCTCTGTTAAAACAACGAACAACTACACAACATGCAAACAGTAAACCTAAACTAGTAACAGGGAGTTTCGAATAATGCACTATTTTGATCCCCATATTCATATGGTTTCTCGTACTACCGATGACTATCAACGCATGTTTGCATCGGGAATTATCGGTGTTATTGAGCCTGCTTTTTGGCAAGGACAAGCGCGTACGTCGGTCGGAAGTTTTGTCGATTACTTTGATACCTTACTCGGTTGGGAGCGTTTTCGTGCCAGTCAATTTGGTATTTACCACTACTGCACTATTGGTTTAAATCCAAAAGAAGCAAACGATTTATCGATTGCCGAAGACGTAATCAAGATTTTACCCCGTTATCTGGCTAAAGATGGCGTCGTTGCAGTGGGTGAAATAGGTTATGACGATATCACGGCAGCAGAAGATCGTTTTATGGCCGAACAAATGAGGTTGGCGATGGAATTCGAACTGCCAGTGTTAGTACATACACCACACAGAGACAAGATTGGTGGCACTAAACGCACTATAGATTTAATTAGGGAAGTTGGAATCCGTGAAGAACTTGTGATCATTGATCACCTTAACGAGCAAACTTTGCCATTAGTATTAGAAACTAACTGCTGGTGTGGGCATTCAATTTATCCTGATACTAAAATGTCGGAACAACGTATGGTCGCCTTGTTGAAGCAATACGGGATCGAAAAGATGGTGGTTAATAGCGCTGCGGACTGGGGGTGTAGCGATCCATTAAAAGTACCGAAAACCGGAAAATTAATGAAAGAAGCAGGCTTCAGCCAAGCCGATATAGAAAAAGTCCTGTTTGATAATCCAATTAGCTTCTTTGCACAAAGTGGCCGTATTTCAATTGAAGGTATAAAGACGCCTATTAAGGTTGATCAAACCAAGCTTTGGCAGGAAAACTCCGCTCTTCGAGGTCAGGAACCAATTGTTTTATGTTAGTACCCAATAGTGAATCAGTTACTAATGTCAGCCGTAAAAGCGAGCGTGGCCACAGCGATTTAAGTCAACGTCATGGTTGGCGTAGAGAAGATATAGCCTATTGTAGTAATGTTCATGCTGGTAAAACATTAGACGAGCTCACACAAAATTTGCGCTCGTATATAACACCAGTTAGGGGCCAACGAGGTCTAGATACAATGACTTCTGGTTTGTGGATAAGCGCTACTGCGGCTGTGCAACTACAAGACAACGCTGCGTTGCTCGACTTTCAACAAGCGCTGCGTGATGCTGGCTTGAGTTTGACCTCTATCAATGGTTTTCCGTATCGTGGTTTTCATCAACAAGAGGTTAAGGCGAAGGTTTATCTTCCCGATTGGTCGATGCCTGCACGTTTGCAATACAGCAAAAATTTAGCCGATATTCTTGCCGTGTGTTTACCTGAAAATTGTGAGTTTGGCGCGATTTCTACCTTACCTTTAGGTTACAAACAGCGGTGGAATGATGCTAAACACCAACAAGCAATGGCATATTTTCTGGAGCTTAATCAATATCTGGCCGAGCTATACAGCAGCACTGGTAAACGCATCTTAGTTTGCCTAGAAATGGAGCCAGATTGTGTATTGGAATCAACCTATGAGTTGATTCAGTTTTTCGGTGAGTTAGCGACCGAAAATACACTACAAAATTCGTCTGACAGTTTGTTTTTGGGTGTTTGTTATGACGTTTGCCATCAAGCGGTGATGCATGAAGATGCCTATCAAGCACTGAAGCTTATAACAAACGCAGGGATTCAAATTGGCAAAATTCAATTATCGAGTGCATTACAAGTCGATTTTGATTCAAGCAAAAAAATCGATCCAGAATTATTTGAATTATTACAAGAATATGCAGAGCCTACTTATCTACATCAGGTTAGAGCCAAGCAGGTGCAAGGGGGGGTAATTGCTTGTAATGACTTATCAGATGCGTTAAAAATAATACAGGATAGGCAATCTGAACTCAGTAAAAGTCTAAGTTGGCGTATTCATTTTCATGTGCCGATCAATAGCAAGCGATTAAACCATGCTAGTCTAACAACGACCCAGACCGATTTACTCAGTGTATTTGATTTTTTACGTGACTATTTTACTAGCTCACAGATGCTAGATAAAACATCAAAACCTTGGCTCGAAGTTGAAACTTACTCTTGGCATGTACTACCTCAATTGCTACATCCCCTTGATGATGCCGTACTAATATGTGGCATAGTTGATGAGCTAAACTGGGTTGAAACTCAGCTTGCCACTCGGCAGTTATTGCTGAGGTGAGTAAATCACCAATTAAACCATTGGTGGTGATCAACGTTGTTGGTTTAACGCCGTCTCTATTAGGTGAAAATACACCAAATTTAAATGCACTAAGCAACGATGGTTTTATTACTCCTATGACTGGCGTTTTTCCTGCAGTTACTGCAACGGCGCAGGCGAGTATGTTGACTGGATTATCACCGGCCAAACATGGAATAGTGGGTAATGGTTGGTATTTCCGCGATCAGGCAGAGGTGCGTTTTTGGCTGCAATCCAATCATCTTGTTCAGGGTGAAAAAGTTTGGCAAAAACTCAAAAGAAATCGGCCAGATTTTCGATGCTCTAAGTTGTTTTGGTGGCACAACATGTATGCTGATGTTACTTACTCGATCACCCCTAGGCCACATTACCCTGCCGATGGTCGCAAGGTGATGGGCTTATATTCAGAACCAGCTGAACTGCAACAAAGAATAGAGCGGCAGATTGGCACATTTCCATTTTTTAATTTCTGGGGACCGGCCGCAGATATACGTTCGAGTCGCTGGATAGTCGACTGCGCGCTAGCTGAATATAAACTCAATCATCCACATCTTCAGTTGGTATATTTACCTCATCTTGATTATAACTTGCAACGCTTAGGGCCAAACGATCCTCAAATCGCCTCTGATGTAAAACTGATAGATCATGAAGCTGGGCGGTTAATTGATTTTGCCCGAGGGCAGGGTGCTGAGATTATGGTGGTATCAGAATACGGTATCAGGCAGGTTAAGCAGTCGATTTCAGTTAATCGTAGGTTGCGTGAGGCTGGCCTACTCACAGTACGTGAGTCATTGAGCTGGGAGTTGCTTGATCCTGGCGCTAGTCGCGCGTTTGCCGTGTCCGATCATCAAATCGCCCATGTCTATATTAGAGACACGGCCGACATCAGAAAAGTTAAAACGTTGCTCGAAAATACTCCAGGTGTATCACAAGTACTAGACTCTGAAGGACAAAAGTCGTTACAAATTGACCATAGTCGTAGCGGAGAACTGGTACTGATATCCGAGCCGGAATGCTGGTTTGATTACTATTACTGGCTAGATGATGACAAGGCTCCAGATTTTGCTCGCACTGTTGATATTCATCGAAAACCTGGTTACGACCCGGTTGAACTATTCGTCGATCCTGAAATTCGGTTTCCAAAATTAAAAGTCGCCAAGCGTTTGCTACAAAAAAAAATCGGCCAACGCATGTTGATGGACTTGATACCATTAACTTCTGAGTTGGTAAAAGGCAGTCATGGTCGTTTAGCTGATGACCCTGATAATGGCCCGATATTTATTACAAGTAATAACAAGATAATTGAGCAATTGAACAGTAAAAATGAAAAATTAAGGATGCAGCAAATAAGCTTTTTGTTACAACAACATTTTACTGCGTGATGTTTTATTAGCGTCTTTATGAAGGAAGTAGCCTCGAGGTTAACACTAATGTCCAGATAGTACTTTCCTGTCCACATGTTGACAAGTAAATACGCTCAAACCGCCGTTTTTCGGTCCGTCACCAGCGTTGTGGGGAGGTGCGTGCTTACCCAACGACAAGGGGTACAATACACATCAGCCCCATCATGCCGATATTCGATACCAATGATTAGATCCCTACAACGACTGTTATGCGGATCCATTCTTTTCG